>CAZCLS010000004.1:5414-30639 GCA_964499565.1 uncultured bacterium | reverse complement strand
GGAAAGAGCTGTTTGACATTCTTCAGATTTTCCTATATAATTCTGCCTGAGTAACAGTAAGGTAACATGTTAAATATTATGAGTTTACAGAAAAACTTTCGTGTATTGGTTTGTATACTGATTGTCCTGCTGCTGGGACTGATCGGCTGGAAGTGCCTGCGCTCTTCCCATCCGCTTCAGAGTGAACCGGATGAGACTATCACGAGCGAAATGACCACCCAGACAGTTGCGGGTACCGGCCCTATGACGAACACCAGCGTCACCTATTACATCCCGGCAATCTGGACGTACAAAAATGCGCTGGAAGGAGATGAGCTTCCATTAAAGAATGTCTCAAAGATACCCGCGGGCCTGCTGGTAGATGCCAATTCAGGCCGGATTCTGTGGGCCAAGCACTCGCGGGAACCGCAGAAAATAGCTTCAATGACAAAAATGATGACCGTGCTGCTGGCCATGGAAGCGGTTAAAAAGGGTGTTATAATGGAAGATACGAGCATCTGTGTTTCGGCGGCAGCTTCCCGCATCGGCGGCAGTCAAGTGTATCTTAAAGAAGGAGAAGTGTTTACGCTGGAGGAATTGTTGAAATCAATAATGATTGTCAGCGCTAATGATTCAGCCCATCTGGTAGCTGAAGCGATCGCCGGTGATGTGGATACGTTTGTCAGCATGATGAATGAGCGGGCGAAAGAGTTAGGCATGCATGAAACCGTTTTTTACAATGTCCACGGCCTGCCGTTGAAAGGGCGGCATAATAGCAGTTCGGCCCTTGACATGGCCAAATTAGCCCGCGAATTGCTCAAATATCCCGGTGTTCTGCAGTGGACATCAACCTGGATGGATACGTTCCGGAATGGAGAATTTAAGATGGTTAATCATAACAGCCTTGTCAATCCGGTTTCAGGAGTTAAAGGAGTTGACGGGCTTAAAACCGGGTATTATTCCCAAGCCGGCTTCTGCGTAACCGCAACCGCCCTGCGTGGAACGCACCGGTTGATTGCGGTTGTGATTGGCATTGAAAATAAATCTGTTAGAAGCACGTTTGTAAAAGAATTGATCGAATGGGGATACCTGCAGAATCCCATATAGCGTGATGATGGCGCAAAGCGGAATATGAAGTATCATGCTTTACTGAACCCTGACTTCTGAACCCTGAACTCTGAACAGGTATGTGCGGTATTTGTGGATTTATAGACAGTAAAAACCGGATCCAGAAGCCCCGGGAGCTTCTGGAAGAAATGAATTCCGCCATGCTGCACCGCGGGCCGGATGATGCCGGGTATTACAGCCATCAGCATGTGAATCTGGCGATGCGGAGGCTCAGTATCATCGACCTGGCCGGCGGCCATCAACCCATCCACGATGACACCAAAACGGTCTGGGTAGTGCTTAACGGCGAAATATATAATTTCAGGGAATTGCGCGAAGAACTGCGTGCCAAAGGCTATCAGTTTTACACTAAAACCGACACGGAAGTGGTTGTATATCTTTATCGGGAGTATGGGGCGGAATTTCCCCGCTACCTGGATGGCATGTTTGCCGTTGCGGTCTATGATCAGAGAAAAGACCGTCTTATTCTGGCGCGTGACCGGGCCGGGAAAAAACCGTTGTACTATCTGGCTTCACCGGACCATTTTGTTTTCGGTTCGGAGTTGAAGGTATTGATGCGCCATCCGGCAGTGCCTAAAGAAATCGATCAGATTGCCTTACAGCAGTATCTGTTGTTTTCCTGCATTCTGACTCCGCGCTCGATTTTCACACATGTAAAAAAAGTGCCCGAAGGACATTACCTGGTTGTTGAGCGCGGCGTAGCGGAAGAGCCGCGGCAGTACTGGCGCTATGTGTTCCCGGAACAGCCTGCCCGGGCACCTGAAAAGGAATGGATCGAACGGGTTGATTCCGTCCTGACACGCGCCGTCGCTAAGCGGCTGGTGGCTGATGTACCCCTGGGAGTGTTTCTCAGCGGGGGAGTGGATTCAAGTCTGATAGCAGCGATAATGTCCAGAATCATGCCGCCGGAGGATGTAAAAACATTCAGCATCAAAGTTGACGACCCGGCTTATGATGAATCTAAATGGTCGCGCTGGGCGGCGGATATAATCGGCAGCACGCATACCGAATTCAATCTCAGCGTGGATGAGATGGCAGATGTTCTGGATACCGTGTTAGGCTATCTGGACGAACCCATGGCGGACTCGTCCATTCTGCCGACCTATGTTGTGTCTCACTTAACCCGGCAGCATGTTACGGTGGCGCTGGCGGGAGACGCGGGAGACGAAGTGTTTGGCGGCTATCCCAAATATTTCGCGCAGCGCTGGGCAGCACGGCTGGAAAAGCTGCCGGGCTGGCTGCGGAAATGGGGTATGCAGAAACCGCTCAGCCTGCTGCCGTCACCCGATGGCAGTGTTTTATTAGGACAGAACAAAGTCAACGCGTTTTTTAAAAGTCTGGACTGCCATTATGCTTTGCGCAACCAGTTCTGGGTCGGAGCATTTCAACCGGAACAGATCGAAGAATTGACTGGCCGGTCTTTAGATCCGTCCGCGCTTGAACCGGTTTTATCATGTGCCGCGGCGTATATCGGGCCGGATGACATCACGACTAAAACAATGTATCTTGACTTCAAGCTTATCATGCAGGATGATTTCAACGTCAAGGTAGACCGGGCCAGCATGATGACATCGTTGGAAGTGCGCGAACCGTTCATGGACACGGCGCTGATAGAACTTGCTGCGTCGATGCCGTCGCGATTAAAAGTAAAAGGAATGCAAACCAAGTATCTTCTGAAGAAAGTAACGGAACGATATTATCCGAAAGAATTCATCTACCGCAAGAAATGGGGATTCGGCATACCGGTCAAACGCTGGATTCGCGGCAAACTGCGTCAGCGCTTTGAAGAAACTCTCTCTCCTGAGTGCATCGATGCGGTCGGCCTGGTCAATTCTACAATGGTCCAGCGCATGCTTGCGGAACACATAGCCGGCAAAGCCAACCACTCCCATCCTCTCTGGAACTTGTTCGTCCTGCACACCTGGTATAAGAACTGGATGAGATAATCCCAAATTCCGCGATAGACGTAGATGCTGTGCATACGGCTACCCGTCAGGGTGGGATGATATGCGGGCTTTTTACGTTCACCCATTGGGTGTTGATTTTTCTTCACTTCTATTCGCCGTTTTAATCATTCATTTGCCTACTCTTTTCGGTCTAAGATTACGGTCACGATTACATTGTATGATTATATTATTATTTTTGAACCATCACAAAATTAGTGTTCAGTTTTATCCCATCGCGGATTTAGGGATAAGTAATTGAATTGACAAAGCATTAGCTTTTTGATAGATTATAGATGAAAGTGTAATTTTGTGTCATCAATATTACAGGAGAGCGTGATGAAAAAAGTGTGTCTTTTTGTGGTAATACTGTTAATTGTTACACAAGTTTATTCAGAAACCCGCTATGTCTGGCAGGACAGTCCAAGTCCGGGGGGGCCGTATACCAGTTGGAATAGCGCGGCACATACCATCCAGGAAGCCGTAAACGCAGCGAACGTGGGGGATACCGTGCTTGTAACAAACGGGGTGTATGACACGGGAATTACACTTACGCCGGGATACTCATCCCGTAACCGGGTAATGATAGATAAAGCAATAACTGTTTCGAGCGTGAACGGACCTGCCGCGACAATTATTGAAGGTAGCGGACCGATTGGCAACTCGGCAGTGCGATGTTTATTCATGGATGCTGACGCACTGGTCAGTGGATTTACGCTGTCTAACGGGTACACTATGATTCCAGAACCGTGGGCGCAATATGCCGGGGGTGGGGCATGTATTTACAATGAAGGTACACTTTCAAATTGTGTGGTAACAGGAAATACAGCCGAGCGGTATGGTGGCGGCATAGCATTGGTGTATGGGGGTAAGGTATATAATTCGATTTCAATAAACAACACCTGCAATCTCAGCGGCGGAGGTATTTACTGTTACCATGGCGGTGAAGTATATAATTGTAAAGTCATCGGCAATCAATCTCCGAGGCAGGCGGGATTATACTGTGCTGCCGGCGGTGTTGTATACAATACTCTCATAACAAAGAACAGCGCGTCAGAGCAGCAGGGTGGTTTGTCTCTGCTTGAGAATGGCATTGCCTATAACTGCACCGTAGTATCAAACACTGCCCCCCAAGTCGGCGGCGTCGTTACCCAAAATAAAGTATCGTTATGGAACTGTATTATTTATGATAATTATGCCCCAAGCTATCCCAATTACAGAAATGATGGGACAGGCTGGAGTTATAATTACTGCTGCACCTATCCGGCGGTAACCGGCATCGGTAACATCTCAAACAATCCTCAATTTATATCAGCTGATAATTATCGGCTTTCGAGCGTTTCACCGTGTATTAATACGGGAACGAATGTATCCTGGATGTATAAAACATATGATTTAGACAGTAATCAACGTATATTTGACGGTATAGTTGATATGGGAGTATACGAGTATGGATCGACAAGTTTTGTTTATTCAACAACTAACTATGTAGATCAAACAAGTCTCACACCCACTCCACCATACAGTAGTTGGGCAACTGCCGCACATACAATTCAGGATGCCGTTAACGCTGCGAATGCGGGAGATTGTGTGATCGTAACAAACGGAGTCTATGATACGGGAATTACGCTTACTCCGGGATACTCATCACGTAACCGGGTAATGATAGATAAACCAATAACTGTTTTAAGTGTGAACGGTCCTGCTGCGACAATTATTGAAGGCAGCGGACCGATTGGAACCTCGGCAGTGCGCTGTTTATTCATGGATGCTGACGCACTGGTCAGTGGATTTACGTTGTCGAACGGATACACAATGACACCAGAACCATGGGCGCAATATGCCGGGGGCGGGGCATGTGTTTACAACGAAGGAACCCTTTCAAATTGCGTGGTAACAGGAAATACAGCCGAGCGGTATGGCGGCGGCATAGCATTGGTGTATGGGGGTAAGGTCTATAATTCGATTTCAATAAACAACACCTGTAATCTTAGTGGCGGTGGTATATACTGTTACCATGGCGGAGAGGTATATAACTGTAAAGTTATCGGCAATCAATCCGTCCGGCAGGCAGGATTATACTGTGCTGCCGGCGGCAGAGTGTATAATACCCTTATAACGGGGAATCATGCATCAGAGCAGCAGGGCGGTCTGTCTCTGCTTGAAAATGGTATTGCCTTTAACTGCACCGTCGTATCAAACACTGCCCCCCAAGTCGGCGGAGTCGTTACACAAAATAAAGTATCGTTATGGAACTGCATTATTTATGACAACTACGCCCCGGTCAATCCCAACTACCGTAACGATGGAAGCGGTTGGAGTTATAATTATTGTTGTACATACCCCATGGTGTCAGGAACGGGCAATATTACTAATAACCCTCTGTTTGTCAATGCGGTTCAGCGGAATTATCGCTTGTCTGCCAAATCACCCTGTATCGATGCCGGCACGAACCTGCCATGGATGGTGACGGCAACCGACCTTGACGGATACCAGAGAATACAAGGAAGAAAGGTTGATATAGGCGCATATGAAAGTAACGCTGATCAATACCATTATGTTTCTCAAACAAGCACAAATCCAATACCACCTTATTCAAGCTGGGCTACCGCAGCACTGAGAATTCAAGATGCCGTTAATTCTTCAGTCAGCGGTGATGTGGTTGTCGTTGCTAATGGGGTGTATGATTCCGGGGCAACAGTAACACCGGGCTATTCAGCACTGAACCGTGTGATGGTAAATAAACCCATTACTGTCATGAGTTTCAACGGGCCGGAAGTCACTATTATTGCCGGTGACGGGCCCCTGGGCACGTCAGCGGTGCGATGCGTATACGTATCGAATAATGCACTCCTGACGGGATTTACCTTATCTAACGGATATACCACAACCTTATCCCCGCGCGAAAACTATTCGGGCGGCGGAGCGTTGGTCCACAATTCAGGCACAATATCCAGTTGCTTGGTAACCTGCAGCCAGGCGCAGCAGTATGGTGCGGGTATCGCTATCCTGTACGGCGGCAGCGTCCACAATTCTTATGTTGCGAAAAATACCAGCCATCTCAGCACGGGGGGAATCTATTGTCACCAGGGTGGTGAAGTGTATAATTGTACGGTTGTTGATAATGTATCCGTGCGGCAGGGAGGAGTGTATTTGTCTTCAGGCGGAACAATCTACAACAGCCTGATAGCGGGAAATTATGCGTCTGAACAGCAAGGCGGCCTGGCACTGCTGGAGAACGGCACTGCCTACAACTGTACAATTGTGTCAAACACTGCCCCAGAAGTAGGTGGTGTGCTTACACAAAATGGCGTTTCGTTATGGAACTGTATTGTGTATGATAACTTCGCACCAGTCGATTCAAATTACCGGAACACCGGCACAGGCTGGAGTTATAATTACTGCTGTACCTACCCGATAGTGTGTGGAATAGGCATTATTACCAATGATCCTGAATTTGTATCTGCTACTGATTTTCGCTTAATGCCCTCGTCTCCCTGTAAAAACAGAGGCGTGAATATGGACTGGATGTATACCGCAAGAGATTTAAATAATAATCAGCGTATATACGAGGGAATAGTAGATATGGGGGCATATGAATTTGTTCCCGAACCATCACTGTGTGTTGTATTTTTATTATTAGCATTTATTGTGCGAAAAAACGGCCATTAAGGAATTGATCATGAAATCACTGGTGAAATTACTATTATTCATTTTCTTGTTTTCTGCTGCCGGTTATTCAACCACCCGGTATGTTGATGTGAATTGTACTAATTCCCAGCATCCCTATACAACCTGGGAAACAGCCGCCACGGTTATCCAGGATGCGGTTGATGTTGCAAATCCGGGAGATATAATTTATGTTGGAGCTGGGGTGTATACAAATGGAGTTGCAATAACACCTGCAGGGAACGCTTTAAACCGTGTTGTTATAAACAAACCGGTATCAGTACGCAGTCTTAATGGCCCGTCTGCAACAGTTATTGTTGGCGAAGGCCCTATTGGCCCAAATGCAAAGCGGTGCGCATATGTTGGGAGTTTTGCTTCTCTGTCAGGATTTAGCCTGTCAAATGGTTTTACAAGTTCAACGGGAGATTATTACCCGAATAGGATTGGCGGTGGAGCTCTTGTCATTAATGGTGGCAGCATCAGTAATTGCTATATTACCCGGTGCGAATCCGATGTACATGGCGGTGGTTTGATGCTTAAAAATCTGACCGCTGCATCTCAAGCTTCGCATTGCATCATTTACGATAATAAGAACTATGGAAACTTAGCCGGGGCCGGGTGTGGAACCTTTCTTGACGGGGATGTTGAAATGCGGAACTGCTTGATCTATAATAATCGCACTGGCAGGGCTTCAGGCGTTCTTATTCGGGGTGGCGGGAGCCTGGTTAACTCGACTGTGTGCCATAACCAGGGTGTTGGGCTTGAACTTCAAGAAGGGGCGGTTGTTAATTCAATTATTTATTACAATACCGGGTTAAATTGCGATTATGGTGATGATTATAATTTTACAAACTGTTGCAGTTACCCATTGTATACAGGAGACGGCAATATCACCAATGAACCTGTGTTTGTTAATGCCCTTCAACGTGATTATCACCTGAATGATACCTCACCGTGTATTAATGCCGGTTTGAATCTGCCATGGATGGCGACGGAAACCGATCTTGATGGGAACAAGAGAATACATGATGGAATAGTTGACATAGGCACGTTTGAAAGTGATTTTTCAAATACTAATGTTGTCTGGCTCACGTCACCAGTCACACCACCGGTTATCACCACAGCGCCAAATACCATCATTCAGATCGAAACAAAAAGCCTGTCTAATGGTATTGCCTATGTCGGGTATGGTCCATCGCCATCATCTATTTTATATTGGCAGGAAGCAGTGATTATAAGTGGTACATCACCGTTTACAGCTGTTGCTGATATCAGGATCCATCTTCCCGGCACGTGGTATTATGCCGCGAAATGGCTGGTAAATAATTCGACATATTATGGCTGGAATGTGAATGGCCAAACCAACCAGTATGGTCCGTGGGCAGAATATGTCATTACAGTCACAAATGGTCTATACCATTTCGTTTCGCAAACAAGTACTAATCCCACACCACCATATTCAAGCTGGGATACTGCAGCCACGGTTATCCAGGATGCGATTGACGTAGCTATGTCAGGAGCTGTTGTGTATGTTGATGCCGGCATATATACAACCGGGAGCACAGTAACACCCGGGGGACATGCCTTGAACAGGATAATGATAAACAAGCCGATATCGGTCCGCAGTGTATATGGCCCTTCTGCAACAATTATCGTAGGCGAAGGTCCCATAAGCACCAATGCCAGGCGGTGTGTGTATCTTGGCAGTATTGCGTCACTGTCAGGATTTACCCTGTCAAACGGCTATACAAGTTCATCTGGTGATTACCACCCTAACAGGATTGGCGGAGGAGCTCTTGTGACGGATGATGCCTGTATAAGCAATTGCTACATTACCCGATGCGAATCAGATGTTCATGGTGGCGGGCTTTATCTTAGGGCTACCACGAAAGCCTCGCATTGCAGAATTTACGATAATAAGAACTATGGTAATTTAGTCGGTGCCGGGTGCGGTGCTTTTCTTTCAGGGAATGTAGAAATGCGGAACTGCTTGATCTATAATAATCGACCGGGCAGAGCCTCGGGCGTTCTCATTCGCGGAGGTGGACGCCTGGTCAACACTACTGTGTGTCATAATCGGGATACTGGCCTTGAGCTACAGGAAGGGGCAGTGGTTAACTCAATTATTTATTACAATACTGGTGTTAACTGCGATTACGGCAGTCATTATAATTTTACCAACAGCTGCAGTTACCCGCTGTATTCAGGAGATGGCAACATCACCAATGAACCTATGTTTGTCGACGCTGTTCAACGTGATTATCACTTGTCTACCGGCTCACCGTGTATCAATACCGGCATGAATCTGCCGTGGATGTTATGGGCGACCGATCTTGATGGAAACAAGAGAATACATGATGGAACGGTTGACATGGGGGCATATGAATATAATTTTTCAATAACTAATGTTGTCTGGCTAACATCCCCGATCTCACCACCGGTAATCACTTCAGCGCCAAATTCAGCTGTTCAGATTGAAACCAAAAGCATGTCTAATGGTATTGCTTATGTCGGGTATGGCACTTCACCAGCGACTATTAAATACTGGCAGGAGGCTACAGTTGTAAGCGGCTCATCACCATTTACTGCTGTTGCTGATATCAGGATACAGCATCCCGGAACGTGGTATTATGCCGCGAAGTGGCATGTAAATAATGCTGTATACTATGGCTGGAATATGAATGGCCAAACCAACAAGTTTGTTCCGTGGGCAGAATATTTCTTAACGGTCACCAATGCTCAATACCATTTCGTTTCGCAAGACAGTACTAATCCCGTCCCGCCTTACGCAAACTGGGCTACCGCAGCAACGGTTATCCAGGATGCGATCGACATAGCGGCGACAGGAGCTGTTGTGTATGTTAATGACGGAGTCTATGCAAATGGGAGTACGGTAACGCCTGGTGGACATGCTCTTAACCGGGTGATGCTAAATAAACCGATATCAGTGCTCAGTGTCAATGGCCCTTCTGCAACAGTTATTGTTGGGGAAGGACCTTTTGGTCCTTACGCCAAACGGTGCGCGTATATTGGCAGTTCTGCATCACTGTCAGGCTTCACCCTGTCAAATGGCTATACAAGTACAACAGGTGACTATCACCCGAACAGAATTGGAGGAGGAGCCCTTGTGTCGGATGACGCCTGTATAAGCAATTGCTACATAACCCGATGCGAATCCGACGTTCATGGTGGAGGACTTTATCTAAGGGCTAATACGAAGGCTTCGCATTGCATAATCTACGATAATAAAAATTATGGGAATCTATACGGTGCCGGATGCGGTGCTTTTCTTTCCGGGGGCGTTGAAATGCGGAACTGCCTGATATATAATAATCGACCCGGACGTGCTTCAGGAGTTCTTATTCGTGGCGGAGGGCGTTTGGTCAATTCAACTGTGTGTCACAACCAGGGTACGGGCCTTGAACTACAGGAAGGGGCGGTTGTTAATTCAATTATTTATTATAATACCAGCGTGAATTGTGATTATGGCAACCGGTATAATTTTACCAACAGTTGTAGTTACCCGCTGTATTCAGGAGACGGCAATATCACCAATGAGCCTATGTTTGTCAATGTGGTTCAGCGGAATTATCGCTTGTCTGCCAAATCACCCTGTATCGATGCCGGCATGAACCTGCCATGGATGCTGGCCGCAACAGACCTTGATGGAAATATGAGAATTCGTGGTAAAGCGGTTGATATAGGGACGTATGAATGTAATTATTCAACAAATGGGCAATATCGTTTTGTTTCGCAAACAAGCCCAAATCCCACGCCGCCGTACACGAGCTGGGATACCGCAGCACATAGAATTCAAGATGCTGTTACTGTTTCAAGCTCTGGTGATGTGGTTGTTGTTTCTGATGGTGTGTATAATTCTGGATTAACGGTAACTCCAGGATATTCAGCCCTGAACCGTGTGATGATAGATAAACCCATTACAGTCACCAGTCTTAATGGTCCTGAAGCAACTGTTATTGCCGGTGCCGGTCCGATGGGGACTTCCGCGGTGCGATGCGTATACTTAACGAGTAATGCGTTCCTGACTGGTTTTACCTTGTCTAATGGATACACGTCGCTTTTATCGCCACGCGAAAACTATTCTGGCGGCGGAGCACTGATCGACTATTCCGGCACAATATCTAATTGCGTGATAACCTGCAGCCAGGCGCAGCAGTATGGCGCGGGTGTTGCGCTCCTGTACGGAGGCAGTATCTATCATTCGTATGTTACCAAAAACATCAGCCAACTCAGCGCTGGTGGAATTTACGGTTATTATGGCGGTGATGTATATAAATGCATTGTAAGTGATAATGAATCAGTCCGGCAAGGGGGAGTATATTTTTCGAGTGGGGGGAGAATTTATAATTCTCTTATCACGGAAAATTATGCCTCAGAGGAATCGGGAGGACTGGCATTAGGGCAAATGGGTACAGCATATAATTGCACAATTGTCGACAACACAGCACCGCAAGGCGGTGGTGTGACAACGCTGAACGCGGTTTCTTTATGGAATTGTATTATATATGACAATAAAGCACCGGCAAATCCAAATTATTGGAATAAAGGAACAGGTGAGAGTTACAACTACTGCTGCACCTACCCGATAGTGTGTGGAATAGGCATTATTACCAATGATCCTGAATTTGTTTCAGCGACCGATTTCCGCTTAATGCCCTCGTCTCCCTGTAAAAACAGAGGCGTGAATATGGACTGGATGTATACCGCAAGAGATTTAAATAATAATCAGCGTATATACGAGGGAATAGTAGATATGGGGGCATATGAATTTGTTCCCGAACCATCACTGTGTGTTGTATTTTTATTATTAGCATTTATTGTGCGAAAAAACAGGTGAATAAGACATATTTAAACCGGATGAATAATGCCTGTAGCGGAATGATACTGTACTCTCATCCATGGTTTTGTGGTTGCGGAAACTTTTTATGTAACGCAACTATAAAATCAAATTGTTTTCTTGACATCAGCTGCACAAAGTTGTATAATATTTTTATGAGAAAAGGTTGGTTTTTAACTTTTTAAAATAGGAGGAACTGTTATGAAACGTCGCTCAATTAATTGTACAATGCATCTCGTAAAATGTTCATTAATCTTTATACTGTTATTGGCATCATCATCTTACGCGCTTGTTGCCTACTATCCATTCCAGGGCAATGCCGATGATATGAGCGGAAACGGTCATACCGGCACGGTTTTCGGAGCGGTATTAACTGCAGACCGTTTTGGCAATCCCAACAGCGCATACTCTTTTGATGGTTCAAATGATTATATATTGGTTCCCAATGCTGCTGATCTTAACATTACCGGCAGTTTGACTCTGGCCGCATGGATTTCTTCCCGTGACATCAGCAGGGGCGGTCAGGATATAATATGTAAAACGCAAGGCGGCTGTTACTCTTTGACTCTCAACGAAGGAAGCCTGAGCAATCCGGACGGTACCTTTTCCTTTCTGCTAGATGTTTATGGGCCGTATCAGTCGGTTTCCAGTAATACGAAAGATAGTGACGATCGCTGGTATCATGTAGCGGGTGTTTATAACGGAACAACCGCATATATTTACGTGAACGGATTATTAGAAAATACTATTCCGTTACAAGGTTCGCTGGCAGTCAACTCTTACCCGCTTACGATTGGCAATGAATGCGTTCAATTAAGTGAACCGTTCTTTGGTTCTATTGATGATGTGCGCATCTACGACAGCGCCTTGTCTTCCAGTCAGATAGCCGGACTGGCCGGTGTTCCCGAGCCAGGTGTGTTCTCCGTTATTGTAATACTATTCGGTGTTGTGCGATTATATAAGAAAAACCCTTTTGTGTCTTGAACGGGTAAACTATTTGGCACTTTTGTTGGATTAGTCAAGGCATGCCGATGGTTTGACAATGGTACCGCTTTTTGGTAAATTATCTATGAAAGTGTAAATTTTGTGTCATCAATACAGATGAGAACGTGATGAAAAAAAGTGTGTTATTGCGTAGCTGTTATTTGTAGCTACACAAGTTTATTCAGAACCCCGTTATGTCTGACCTGACAGTCCAAGTCCAGGCTCGCAATATACCAGTGAAGAATTTACCAGTAAACTTCACAAGGTGTAAATTGCAATAAGCATGGATGGCAAAGACCGCTACTTTGACAACATCATAGAGGAACGCTTCTGGCTGACAATTAAATATGAACTGGTTTACTTCGAGTTTAGGACAATCACGGCTCTGAGAGCAGCTATAGCTGACTATATAACCTTTTACAACACGAAATGGATGCATCAGTCATTGAAGTATAAAAATCCCGTGAGGTATATAGTATATCAAAACAAACCCAGGGGGCGGCGTAATGTGGACGGAACGAGTTACCCAACGCTTGCATCCCGGATCCGACGAGCCTGGGACGGGGCCCATTCGCGCCGGGCAGCGATCCGTGGATAACTCTAGTCAAAAGAACAGAGCACAGCATCCACTGCCTAGCGACAATCCACCTTATAGTTCGATCTTTTTGATCTAGGGGGCCACTTTAGCGAAAACTGGCCCTCATAACCGAACATGCTCGCAGGGACAAAGACTTTCAGTTTACAAGTCTGGCCCAGCTGATGGAGGTGGACTACCTGCGGGATTGCTACAAAAGCCTGAACAGGAATAAGGCTGTAGGAATTGACGAAGTAAGCTGGGAAGAATAGTGTACAGCTTGTACACTGCGCCTGCGCGGTGAGGCAGATTGAAGAGCCGGATGTGGGAAACCCACAAGTCCGGTTCTGTGAAGGGCATTGATACTCCTCACACAACTATGTTACTTAAGGAGTTATAGTATGTCTACTCGACAAAAAAGTGACCTGAAAAAACTCGAGCTGAAAAAATAACAATGTTAAGAAGCTAAAAAAGCCTTGCTCCTTGCGGCCGGATAACCTTGCCGCAGTCATATCTATTCTTTTCAGCGTGGCAATAACACGTATTTCAAACAGACAGTAAAAAAACTATATTGACTGAGTATGAAGAGAATTTAAGACAGGCTGCGTTACACTCAGCTGCAGCTCACTTGGCAGGAAAATATGAAGAATGAAATGAGAACCATGGCGATCAAAGACCATTGTGTGTTGATTGTGGACTGAAGATGTCACGTTTAGACAAGCGTCCACGGTAGATTGTTACCCGTGTTGGTGCTTTAGCTAATTGGTCACTGGCGGTTTTTTTCCCAAGGCACGCCAGATATTGGATTTTTATCATGCCTGCGAGCATCTGCGGAATATTCGCGATCGTCTTTTTGTCCCAAACAATCCAGCAGGTAGTGAGTGGCTTGATCGGCAATGTCATCAACTCAAAAATGAGCGGTGGAACGTTGTTATGAAAGCTGTCTCCGACCGTAAGCATCGACGTGGATTTGTCCGCATCTTGCAGAGAGAAATTGCCTATTTTCATAAAAACAGGTATCGAATGCATTATCTTCATTATCGCCGTTTAGGCCTTTACATTGGTAGTGGTGTCGTCGAATCTGCTTGTAAACAATTTGTTACCAGGCGCATAAAGGTTTCCGGCGCTCGTTGGAATCATGACTCTTGTCAATCTATGTTGCACATTAGATGCGCTTATCTTTCCAATTGGGATGCGCTTTTAAAGGCTGCTTAGTTACTTTGCAACTTTTTTACCGTGCATCCAATCACTACGATCTTTTGACATTTCATTGACTGATTCATATAATAGAATAAGTGCAACTGAGATGCTGGTATGATTCTCTTAGTTGAAACAACGTTTTGTCCAATTTCGGCTGAAACAAGACAGCAGGAAGGGGGTATTAAAATAAGGTAGACCAAGATATCTGTACATTTTAAATGATATCAAGAATAAAAAAAATAATTATATGGGCAGACATAGATCGTGCTACACTTTTCTCTGTTTCCGCAAGAGTCTGGAGTGTAATTGCCGGACCGATAACGTTTGCCATTATTGGATTGGGATTTACAAAGGATGAACAAGGCTATTACATGTCTTTTCTTTCAGTTGTTGGATATACTGTTTTCGTACAATTTGGACTCGGCAGGGTTATTATCCAATTTTCCAGCCACGAATGGGCGCATGTCGGTTTTGACAAAAATGGCGGCGTGGTTGGTGATGCCGACGCAAAATCGAAACTGTCTTCTTTAGCCCGATTTGCAATTAAATGGTTTGTTATTGGTGGGTTTTTCAGCGCAATTGCATTAAGTGTTGGCGGATATCTCTTTTTTACGTTCTCAAAGCAACCGGCAACACCGCTTGCCTGGCAAGCGCCGTGGTTAGCCCTCTGTTTACTTGTCGGGATTGACTTTTTATTCTATCCGCTATATTATCTGCTTGAAGGATGCGGCAAAACTTCGTTTGTTTACCAATTCAATTTCTGGCGTGGATTACTGGGTAACTTCACTATTTGGACTGCAATATATCTTGGTGCCGGATTGTGGACATATCCTATTTTCTTTCTGGTAAATCTGCCTGTTATCCTGTTTTTTGTTGTCTATAAACACAGAAATTTCTTTGTATCACTTCTTTTTAATGAAAAATCCAGTAAAGTCTTTAATTGGTTTCAAGAAATATTACCCATGCAGTGGCAAACAACGATTATATCGATTTGCTCATATTTCATGTTTCAAATGTTTACACAAAGTTCCATGTATGCGCGTGGTCCTGCACGTGCCGGGCAAACTGGAATGACCTGGAGCATGATTCTGATGCTTGGACTTTTAATGAGTGCTTTCATTGCCCCTAAAATGCCAAAGTTTGGAATGCTTATTGCACACAAAAAATATAAAGAATTTGATAATTTGTTTTTTAAAGCATACTCCATAGGAGCTGGGACATTAATTGCAGGAGCTATCTCGATGATAATTGGTGTATTTGTTTTGAATACAGTTCCAATAAAACTTTTTAATTATTATTCCCAACGAATACTTCCATTGCTGCCTACTACTATATTTTTATTGGCGTTTTTTTTGTGGAATTTAATGGTTCAACTTGGATTATATTTAATAGCCCATAAAAAAATGCCTCATTGGTGGATCATTGCAAGCGCAACGTGTTTTGCGAGTATATCCACATGGTATTTTGGTGGCAAATATGGATTAACTGGTGCAGGAATAGGGCTTATTGTCGTCTATATTATACATTGTCCAATAATGTTCTTTTTATGGCGACGCTGCCGATTAGAATGGCATTATAAAGAATAAAAAATTTTATATAATACGCCTTGACCTTTATAATGCAAGATGTTATCTGGATTGACAAAAGAAATGGTTTGAAGTATAATCCTGAAGATAGATTATTAAAGGCAACCATATTTACACCAATAAAAAACGAATAAAATAAGAAACTGAGGACTTAAATGTGAATTTCTTAGTAAGAACTATATCTTTTATCAAAAGCACCTTTTATAGAGTAACGAATCCAGTTTGCAACCGAATTATCAAGGATAAGCTGACATATATGGATGGTGGAAGTATGTTTAATATACTTCAGGCTGTTAAAGAAATCGAACGAAAAAGAATACCGGGACTTTTTATTGAGACAGGTTGTGCATTGGGGGGAAGTGCCATTTTAATTGGACTGGAAAAGAAGTCGACACGTGAGCTGAGAATTTACGATGTTTTTGGAATGATACCATCGCCAACCGAAAAAGACGGGGTGGATGTTTTGAATAGATACGAAACAATAAGCGCAGGCAAATCAATCGGCATCCGTGGCGGAAAATATTACGGTTATGAAGAAGATCTGCTTTCTAAAGTGAAAGAAAATTTTGCTAAATATGAATTATCGGAAAAAGATAATATCAAATTTGTCCAAGGCCTCTATGAAGAAACTCTCCGTATAAATCAACCGGTAGCATTTGCTCACATTGATTGTGATTGGTATTCATCAGTTATGACTTGCCTGAAACAAATTGAACCTAATCTTACTAAAGGTGGTATAATAATTATAGATGATTACTATGTCTGGAGCGGTTGTAAAACTGCTACCGATGACTATTTTAAAGATGAAATTAGAAAAAAATATTCTTTTCAGAAGAAAAATTTAAGATTAATATTAAAAAAAATAAATGATTGTTAATGAAAAAGAGAATAAAAGATATATTTTGTATTTATTGGGGACTTTCAAAGTTTTTTGATAATAAATCTGATGACAGCATTATTAGCGTTTTTGATACAAGTATCGCTTCGACTAATCTGGGGGATGATATTATCAATTCTTCCACCTACAATGAACTGAAAAAAATATTTTCAACCGAACGTTTTATAAAATATCCCACACATAGCGGTTTGGCCGGTTCAAGTATCCATTACAGTAATCTCGGAAAATACAGATTTGTATGCGGTACAAACCTGATATCTTCAGGTATGCGCCCATATAACCCTAATTTGTGGAACATGAATTGGTGGGATTTTACTAGATGTAATCCATTCATACTGATGGGGGTTGGTTGGGGTACTTACCAAAAAAAAATCGGCATATATTCCAAGTATATACTATCCAAAATTCTTGATAAAAATGTCTTGCATTCCGTTAGAGATAACTATACTAAAGAAAAGTTGCTTGAATGTGGTGTGGAAAATGTAATCAATACCGGTTGTCCTACGATGTGGAACTTAACCGCAGAATTTTGTTCAAAAATCCCGACGGAAAAATCTGACAATGTGATATTTTCTCTGACTGCTACAATGCCGAAACCTTTATATGACACTAATTTTATCAACGCTTTGAAAAAAATATACAAAAATATTTATTTTTGGCCTCAAGGGATTGATGATTGTAATTATCTAAAGAGTTTAGATGTTGATTTGAGCGAAATCAATTTTATTACTCCTGGATTATTGGATTACGATAATTTACTAGCTTCAACTGAATTTGATTATGTTGGCAGCAGATTACACGGCGGAATCAGAGCCTTGCAAAATAAAAGAAGAACGATTATCATTGCGATCGATAACAGGGCAAATGAAATCAGCCTGGACACTAATCTACCCTCGATTGAGCAGAACGATGGAGTGGAAAAACTTGTTTCCTTAATTGAGAGCTCTTTTCAAACCCAAATAAAAATTAAAACTCAAGCAATTGACTCTTGGAAAAATCAATTCAAGTCAGTCAATAATAGTCTCTAAAATTGCTAAATATTTATCACTTATACTATCAATATTATATTTATTTTTAACATTTTCTGCCGCGTTTTCACTCATTACTAACATTGTATTATAGTGATCCAGAGCATTAGTAATTGCTGCCGACAATTCATCTGCTGAATCCATTGGCACTAATATGCCGGTTTTATTATTTTTTATTAATTCCCTGGGGCCGCTCGGACAGTTTGTGCAAATTACCGGTAACTTACAGGCCATCGCTTCCAATAATACCATTGGAAATCCTTCAAAAATCGAGGACATAATATATAATTTAGCATCTTTCATATATGCAAATGGATTCAATACATTGCCAACAAAATCAACCACTCCGTCCAGTCCTAATTTATCCCGTACTATTTCCAGTTCGCTTTTCAATGGCCCATCGCCCAAAATTATCAATCGGACTTCGCGTTCACGCTGGATTTTAGCAACGGCTTCCAACATCAAAGGATAATTTTTTTGTTGACATAGTGATCCTACTGCCAACAAAACCGGTTTTCCCTCTTTATAAAATTCATGGTCACATTCTTCATGTGCCTTTTTTTGGCATAATTCAATATCAACCGGATTATTAATTGTCAGAACTTTTTGTGTCGGAAAACTATAAAAACTGCATAAATCATCATTCATATCTTGTGAGCAGCAAATCAGTTTCTCGCATTTTAGCATTATCTTTTTAAAAAAGCAGCGATTGAATAATTTGAAATATGTACCAAATCCGGTTGAGTGATGAATGTGCATTGTCGCAAATATTCGTGGTTTATTTCGTAAGGCAATCAACGACAACATCAAATAGTAGGTTACATTGGTCATAAACGTCAATATAATATCCGGCTCTAGCTTTTTAACTGTTTGTCTCAGCCGATAACATGTCCTTAAAACGTCCCATGACGATCTGCGTCCTAAATCAAATACATTTACATTTGAATTGAGTGTGTAATGCGCATTCTCCATGCTGAAAATAATCACACTAATCTCATGCCCTTTATCGGCAAAGTCGTTTGCCAATAGCATACAAACTCGCTCGGCACCACCGCAACCGAGAGTATTTATGACTAAGGTAATCTTTTTTGGCATATTATTTCTTCGTTCCTGTTTGGTGTTCCACGCTCTATACTTTCCTGTCAAATAGGCCGTTTACGGAACAAAGGTTCCGACCGGCACAGTCTCTTCATGCGGAGTCTTCGGCTTCTCAGTTTGCAATAGGCCCACCATCCGATACGGGCGAAAAGGGGCGGCAGCTTGCGGGCTAACGGCCGGACTTTATCTACCAGATCCGTCTGGCAAGACGGCGGAGCGCTGTCGGGCTCCAAGGTGGCCATAGATGAGTCTCCCTGATTAGGGATTCTGATAGTGTCTTCTTCACTGGTCTTCCGTACGCACAGGCACAGACCGGCAGTCTTGTTTCCGAATGACTCAGGCAAGACCATCGAGGGATCATATTCGGCGTAGCGCACCATCCCAAGGATACGGTCACGCACGTAAATATAGCACTTAATGATCTCGAAACCGTTGCAGCCGTAGAAATCGTAGAAGAGACAGGGAGAGAACTGGTAAAAGCCATGATTCACCAAACCCGACATGGGAAGATCATGCACGATAAGACCATTTGGCTTGATTAGCCTTACCGCATTCGTCAGTACCTGCCGAGTGTCGAAAATATGCTCGGTAGTCCCGCCGTCGTACACGAGGTCATACAAACCAAGAAGGTCTTCAGTAATTGGCTTGTTCAGGTCAACGACGTACGTGGGTGATTCAATTGAATAGAAGTCGAGGGAGTCGACATCAGTGAATCCGAGCATCTTGAAAAAGGAAGTCTGATGCAGGCTCGCCCCAAACTGCGTATTGTCATCAATCTCGCGGGCGTCTGGCGATAGATCAGTATAGGGATAACCTTCTGCTTTCAGCATGTGTGCAATGTCATCGTATTGCCCATCGACACCTTGCACCCCAAAGGTCAGGCATCGTCCCGAAGGATTCTCGTTTTTTAAGACCTTTGCCAGCAAGAGTATTTCATGAACTCCCAATCCCATATCTATACCTCCTGTTGTAGTCGAACTGACCAAGCTCACCGGCGACAAAAACTTAACAAAAGCCGTCGTCCGGTGTATTGCCTTGTTCTGCTTTGTTGTTTATCTGTATTCATCCGCCGATCACTCATTTGTGTTTTTACCAGCAAAACACTTCGACGCGATTTTGAGTTAATGTCGCCTCTTGCAACTTAACTATAAGCTGCTTCCCGTTAATTGTAGATTCAATCAATACATTTTACGAGCATTGCGTTGATTTGTCAATTGATTCTCTCGTTCTTTGATAATCTGATCTTCCAGACTAGCGTGTTTATCTGCTGGATGCATATAATCTATACTGATAATTCAGCCAATGCTTTCTCTTTTTCTTTGAGATCTTGGTAGATGCGACATTTTTCATCTGCACTCAGGCGACGTTTCTTGGGTTGTGGTGTTGTTAGATCTGTCATCGTGGTCTCCAAGGTTAGGAAGCGATGTGGCACCGCGTCAAAGAACGCCATTCGCTACGCTCATGCCGTTCTTTGACATTTCAAGTATACCATACCTTGTAGTGTTTTATTTCTTGCTTTCGCGACACTAACTGAAAATTGCGTCGATATTGTACCACACTTAGGAGTTACACCTTTAGTTTCTAAAAGCTATTTTGGACAAGTGTGAGCATAAGTATAATTTTATCGGGAATCCAGGATTAATACAAATCTATGAATGTGTGCTTTTTCGAAGTTTTATGATCACGCATACTATGGTTGCCACCAGCAGGAACGGCAGTGTAAGATATACAACATTATTGCACGATGTTATCCATGCTGAGGGGGGAGAGTATGAGAACACTATGTTATGGTTGCCCGGAGGGACGGTTACTCCCTGATGTAACAGGTTGCATCGCAGAAGCGGTTGCTGGACAGTGTCGACTGTAACGGTCCAGCCCGGTGCCGGTTCGGTCGCCATGATCACCAGTCCTGTTGAAGATAACGAGACGGTCGTTTCTATGCGTTCAGGGGTATAATCACTGATTGCTGCCACTTTTCTGCTGAAATTCGTAACACTCTGAGCGGTTATCCCTGCATCCATTACAACTGCAGTTGTATGCGGATCAGTTGTCGGCGTGAACATGTATTCCAGTACTTCGTCAGCGTTTGTGTTCACTACCCATGTTCCCACCGCAAATACGCGCGGCAGCGTGTCTGTATATTCCATTATTACCTGCGGCTGTCCGCCAAGTGAAAAGGAATACAGTTGTTTGAAATCGTTTTTGGTATTAAACGATCGCAGGTAAGAATCCATGACATTTTTTGGACTTAATATGTATTTTACATTGCTGTATTGCCAGCGGCGTATTGGCGAAAGCGCCGGGTTATAAAAAAACTTTTGCCGGATAGGTGTCGGCCGGGAATCCGCGGGAACATTTATACACTCCAGGTCATACAAACCGAACAGCAGTGTTACCCACATGTTATATGTCGAGGGATCAGTTACGGCAATCCTGAATGGTTTGGGCTGTTCTTGCAGTTTTGCAATAGCTTCAGGGGGAGTCGAGTAGATTTTTTCAAATGGTTCTTCCTGTATATATTTGTGGGCTACATACAGGAGCTGTATCAGCATAACCACCAAAACTCCGGCCAGCAGTAACTGTCTCTGCTCCCGTGGCGCTCCTTTCTTTATCAACAGCAGCCAGAACAGGATCGAAACAATAGCCGCAGTGCAGGCCGACCAGAATGTTGCTTCTTTCATCAGTTTTACGTTAACAATAGCCTGGTTCATGCCCATTTGCAGAAGCTGTTGATGGATCTGCTTTTCAGGCATTCCCTGCTTCCGTGCTGCTGCTATCTGCTGCTGCACCTGGGGGTACCGCATAAGCTCTTCAGCTTTGATCGATGCAATACGCTGTTCCCACCCACGCTGGTCAAGGACAACCACCGTTGCCAGTAGAATCAGCAGTGCCGTGATGCCGAACCAGATGTATAAAAATCGACGGACAGGTTTTTCGGCTGTAGTAAATAATACCATAAGTAGTAACACCAATACGTTTTAATTATGTTTATCTTCTGTGCTTTTTCTCTTTCTTCGATGCAGGCGACTCAAGCATGTCCTGCAGGTAATTAAATCCATATGCTGCGCAAACTGCCAGCCCAAGCATAAACGGGTATAGAAATTTAATCGGGTTTCGCATTGCGTCCATCTTTGGCAGAAGATAGAACACCCGATACGGACCGAATCCGGTAGCCGATGTAGGCGCAATATCTAAATACCGCCCCCAGGCAAATAGCAGTGCAATGAGAGCAGCTATGCTCCAGAACACAATAACGCCACGATGTTGATTGCTGTTGAATGCGTAGGCACATAATCCCAGTATGCTCAGCGCAATGACAACAACCCCTATGTTCTGGGTGCTGATCGAAAAGCGGGGAAACCCGGATTCCGGCCAGCGAGCATCGCGGCCGATGCTTCCCCAGTAAGGAACGGTATGTCCCCAACCGAAAAATCCAGGAACAATAAAGGTAAGTGTTTCAATTTTCGGCAGAGACCACTGGGTTGCCCAGTTCCATTGCTCTTCAGGTGTGCGCTCTGTAGTAACAGCGGTTCCCTCACCGGTGGACTCGCTGGCCAATCCCATCAGAGAATAAATGCTTGAGGCTGAAAAGAGAAATCCTGCAACAACGGCAATTGCCAGGCCGGCTGATAGTTTCAACCACACTTTCTTTGCGCGTGTCTGCCATATGATGTATACCAGCCATGCAAAGAAAAACAGGACGATTATAAATCCTATGTCAAGCTGTGAGCGCACCCCTATTCCCCCGCATATACCGCTCCAGCCTAAGGCTAACACGTTTCTGGTGTATACTCCCCATGTAACCAACCACAAGGCTAGGCACAGGAATGCCCACATGATGAATGTCCCCGAATGGCCGGAATAGACTGCCGTGATAAACGGACCTGACAACATTAATGAGCAACTGCCGCAAAATGATGCCAGCGGTTTTATTCCTAACGTAATGCAAAAAAGATACATGCCTGCTCCCACAAGGAATGTGCATAGAGTAAAAAGAACTGTATTGTAATATTGCGCCGGCAACCAGCGAATTAACGGAGAGTTTATGCTGCGAGTTAACGCTCCGCCGCCTATGCCAAGATATCCATTGGCATTCCAGGTTACAAGCTGGTTTTCATTAAGCATTTTCTGGCGGATTATAATGCTTGACAACGGGGAATCGTTGGCGACAACTGCTTTGGGAGGCAGCAGCACCGAAAAAAATGTTACCGCCGTGACAAGCGCAAGTCCCAGTATCGCATAATAGTGCTTTTTTGTATGGTCAGTCATAATTGTACTTTTAATGCATTACCTGTATTGTATTACCTGCGCGCGGTGCCTTCCGTGAAGAACGGCAGTGCTGCAACAGTAGCGGGTAGTTGTTTTCTGCCGGCTTCAATTATTAGCTCTGTACCCGGTTCGCTGCATTCGCTGCGTACATATGCCAAGGCGATTGCGTGTCCGAGACTGGGTGCGAAAGATCCGCTGGTTACCATGCCGGCCGGTTCGCTTTCCAAGGTGATTTCTTGCCCTGCCCGGGCGCTCTGGCGGCCGGGCAGTGTCAGACCCACAAGTCGGTCGGCCGTGCCGTTTTCAATGTCTGCCATTACCGGTCCTTTTCCCGTGAATTCCTTATCGGTATCAATCGCGAATTTCATGCCTGAGGCAATTGGCGTTCGAGTCAAACCGAGCTCGTGGCCATACAGTGGTAATCCTACTTCGAGCCGCAATGTATCGCGGGCGCCAAGGCCGACGGGTTTTACGCGTTCATCGGGCAGCAGGGTTTGCCAGGCTGTGACAGCACGCTCTTCGGGCATATAGAGTTCATAGCCGAACTCGCCGGTATAGCCGGTACGGCTGACGAGCACGGTAGTGTTGAAGGCCCGCGTATGGGTGAACTGAAAATACTTTAAAGTGGAGATATCATCACTGCACAGCGGCTGGAGAATGTCGAAGGCCAGGGGGCCCTGCAAGTCAATTTTAGCAGTCAGTGCGGAAACATCTTCAAACGAAGTGCCGGGCGAGAGATGAGACTGAATCCAGCTACTGTCTTGTTCGGTTGTGGAGGAATTAACAACGACCATGAATTCGTCATCTGCAAGCTGGTAGGTAATCAGGTCATCGAGCACGCCGCCGAGATCATTCAACAGAAAGCCGTATTTACAGCGTCCAGGCTTAAGGCTTGAAAGTTTAGCGGTAATGAGGGTATTAAGGTCATCGAAGGCCCGGGGACCGCGGAGCATGAATTCGCCCATATGGCAGATATCGAAGAGGCCGGCTGAGGCACGGGTATGCAGATGTTCGTCAAGGATGCCGGAATACTGAATAGGCATATCCCATTCACCAAAGGGGGCGATTTTGGCATGTGCGGCGACATGTTCGCTGAACAAGGGAGTTTTCATCATAGGGATTTTGTTGAGTCAGATAGAAAAACAGTCATTATTGTGTGTTTTTAGGAACATAGAGAACATCACCAATCTGAAGAGATGCATCCGCCGCTCCGTTTACTTTCATCAACGCTTCGAATGAGAGGCCGAACTGCCGGGCGATGCTGCTGTACGTATCGCCGGAAGCAACGGTATAGGTGGTAATATCAGGTGCGGAGCTGAGGTTACTAAAATCGCGCGGCAGCAGCATGCGTTTACCGGTTTTGAGCCGTGTGTTAGCGTTGATGCCATTGATAGTGCAGATGGCTTTAATGTCAAGAGTATATAATTTCGCGACTGATTCAGGCGTATCATCACTGCGGCAGACATGAAAAAGTTTCGTTCCCGAAGCGGAAGAAGAGACCGATGGAGCTACCGGTTGTTTTGCGGGCGATTCATCAGGACTGATATCCGTGGCGTCATCAGTGGTAATCGTAATCGGTTCATCATCCGTGACGGCAATCGGCGGGGTATTGGCATCCGGCAAAGGAGAGGGGATAAGGATTTGCTCAGGCGGTTCACTGGGAGGTGCCAGCATAACATCCTTCCCTTTGGAGCACCCGGAGAGAGAGATAAGCGTCGAACAGACAATAAAACTGAACAGTAACAAATATTTCATAATAAACCAATTGTACAAAAATCAGCGTGAAATAACAACAACGTGATTGGTTATTCATTGAAACTCATTCACCCCCGGGATTAACCCGGGGGGGTCTTATACTGAAAAAGCTCTCATCACTCCATTACTCCTTCACTCCTTCACTCCACTACTCCTATTCCCGAACCCTGAACCCTAACAACTCCATCACCCATCATCCATCAACCATTTACCATCCTATTTGAAAGACCCCCTGGCCTTAAACCCGACTTCACCG
>CAZCLS010000004.1:0-5404 GCA_964499565.1 uncultured bacterium | reverse complement strand
CGACGGGCGGACGCAAGGCCCGCCCCTACACACCATTCCTGAACCCTGAACCCCGAACCCTGACAACTCCATCAACCATTGACCATCAACCATCAACCATTAATCATCATCCCACTGCTGGATATAGGCTGACGTGAAACCGAGGGTATCGAAATAGTGTAGAACATCATGATATTCTTCCCAGGTAATGCCGCGGGACATTTCGGGCCATTCATGAGCGTGATGCGCGGGAAAATACTGGCGCATGACACTGACGGGGATATCAGTGCTGATTTGTTCAGCGATAAAGCGCAACGTTTCTTTTGAACCGGCGATATCGTCGGGAAGCACGAGATGCCGGATAAGCAGTCCGCGAATCGCTTGATCGTCAGCATTGGTTTCGAGGGGGCCGACCTGTCGAAACATTTCCTGCAAGGCGGCGCGGTTGATTGCGGGATAATCCGGAGCGTCGGAATATTTCCCGGCCTGGTTGGAATCGGCATATTTGGCATCAGGCAGATACACATCAACAATACCCTCGAGCAGCTGCAGAATTTCGAGTAGTTCATAGCCGCTGGAATTATAGACGAGAGGAATAGTAAGGCCGCGTTCCCTGGCGATGGCAAGGGCTTCAACCGCCGGGGCTACCTGGGGAGTGGGTGTAACCCAATTGATATTAATAGCTCCGCGTTTCTGCAAAATCAGCATCCGGTCGGCCAATTCAGAAGGGCTGATAATTTCGCCGTTATCGCCATGACTGAAGGCGAAGTTCTGACAATAGACACATTGCAGATTACAGCCTGAGAAGAAGACCGTGCCGGAGCCGGAAATGCCGCTGATGGGTGGTTCTTCGCCATAATGCAGATTAGTGCTGAAAATTTTCAGCCGGGCATCCAGTTTGCAATAGCCGGTTTTTCCGGCGGGACGGTCGACCTTACATACGCGGGGGCAGAGGCGGCAGGGATTGAGGCGCTGATACAACTGGCCGGCCCGTTCGCGAATCACGTCGGGGTCTCTGATGGAGCGAGAGGCATTTTGAACAGGAGCAGAAGAACCACTCATCGGAGCAGGGGGTTGCGGAACGTTAGCGGCGGTCAGGCAGTCAAGCTGTTTAGAAAGGCAAATAGCGGTCGCCGAGAAAGTCCTTACGTTTAATCCAGCCGGAGCCCTGGGGAGTAATCAAGAGGATATCGACGGGGCCGCCGACGTTTTTAGGCCGGGCCTGAAAGCGCACCATCTGGGTTGAAGAGAAGACGGCAAACTCGGAAAAGTCGATAGCATCCTGAACCGACATGGCATCCCAGAGGATGGGAGGATTCGGGACATCGGGAGCGCCGGGGGCCGCGGACACTTTCATGCCGGGCTGTATCAGGCGGGCAATCACGTCACCCTGTCCGCCCCAGGCAGCGCCGTACACGAGATCGTCGGTACCGTTTTTAACATTGATGCGTTTAATTTCATTACGAGATACCTGGCAATGATAGACGTGGGGCACGCTGATTTTCCCTTCCGCTTTAAACCCGGCCATATGGAACGCGGTATCAGCGCGGGGATAATGGCGGCTGAAGTAGCGCATCATTTTTTCGACGACATCGAGAATATCGTCTTCAGGCTCGTTATATTCCTCGAGGAAAAGACGCACGGTGTGTTCGATGGGCGTGCCGCCCAGGATAGTTTCACCGAAGACACTCACGCCGATGCCCTGTTCTTCAAACAGGAACAATTTAAAACAATTGTCCGAGGTAACGGTTTCGAATTTAGGCATTTTCTTGCCTTCGGGCGTCGTGCCTTCAATCGTCGCTGTCTGGCGGCTGTCGGCTGCCATGACAATTCCTTCGGGAACATAGGTAGTAATAACAAATGACATACAGATCTTTAACGTTCAGGTTAGTATTAATCCATCATCAGAGAAACGCGCAGGCGCAGCCAGAAAAGCTTGAGCCAGCGGCGCACGTAACTGCCGGTGCGGTGTTCTGATTTGCGCTCGCGCATCATCAGTTCAAAAACCGTAGATTTCAATTCTTTGCCTTCATACAGAACGCTGTAAATCGCTTCGGTAAGGGGCATTTCAATTTTCAATTTTTTAGCCAGTTCGTGAATAATTTTAGCATTGCGGTAGCCTTCAACGACACCCCGGGACGCTTTGAGCGCGTCGGCGGGAGACATGCCTTGAGCCAGGCGTTCGCCGAAAGCGCGATTGCGGCCATGCGGACTGAAACAGGTCGTAATCAGGTCGCCTGTGCCGGCCAATCCGAAGAATGATTCTACCTTGCCGCCCATAGCGGTACCGAAGCGAACCATTTCGACCAGACCGCGTGTAAGCAGGGCTGATTTCGCGTTATCGCCATAACCCAGCCCATCGATCGCGCCGGCCCCGATAGCGATGATATTTTTCAACGTGGCGCACAGTTCAACACCGACAATGTCCTTATTCGTATAGACGCGGAAGTGACTGCAGGAGAAGGTTTCCTGTATGAACTCGGCTAATTTGAGGGTTGTGGCAGCAGCGGTAACGGCAGTAGGGAGATGGCGCGCGACTTCTTCGGCATGACTGGGGCCGGAAAGAGCGGCTACATGCAGACAATGAGTTTCTTCCTGAATCACCTGGCTCATGCGTTTCATCGTCGTGCTTTCAATTCCTTTGGCCACGCTGACGAGAGGAGTTGGTTCAGTATGGGCCTCATAAACTTTTCGGGCGACATCGCGCATGAATTGGGAAGGAACCGCCATAATAATCAGCCGGGTATTTTGCAGGGCCGTGGCAAGATCGTTAGTGAAAACCAGGTCGTCCGGTAAAGGGATTCCGGGTAGGTAACGATAGTTTTGACGGGATTGGATGAGTTCACGTGTATACTCTGGGAAAGCGCCCCAGACGCGTACTTCATATCCCTTGTCAAACAGCAGCAATGCCAGAGCCGTTCCCCAGGCGCCGTCACCGACGACGGTGATTTTCATGCCGGGTGCAGGAGATGAATAATCAATCATGGTAGTGTATTTCCTTTTCTGCTGTTACAGCGATTGGTCTACTTCAAAAGTTACTCCGAAGTCGGATGTTTCCCACACTGTGACTGAATGCAGGCGGGCTCCGGTCAGAGGCCTGGAAAGATCGGAAGCCAGGCGCTCCGCGATCCAGCGTGCCAAATGTTCACTGGTGGGATTGGGAGTGGATAATCCTTCGACATCATTAAGATTCTGGTGGTCGAGACGCGAATCAAGCAGAGCCGCCATTTTGGCCTTCACATCCAGGAAATCGATGCCAATGCCGCCGGCATCCAGGCTGGGGCAGGCGATGACAGCTTCAACGGACCAGTTATGACCGTGCATCAGCTCGCGCGAGCCGTCTTCAAACTGAAGGGCATGGGCTGCACAAAAATCATGTTTTACACGGACAAAGTACATATACAGCAGCGGTTGTGAAAATAAAAGCGGGAGCACCGAACAGGCACACCCGCTTTGAAATATTCAAGCAAACATGTTTAATCTGCCGCCGGCCAGAACCGTGGCGATCTCTTTATCGGTCATGCCATGGGAGAGCGTGATCGCGGTTCCATTTTCAAGAGTAGCGGTCAGAGCATTGCCGGCTTGAACCTGACTCTGGACATCTTTCAAAACGACAATACTGTCAGGTGCAATAGCGGCGTAATCATCCGGATCAGCAAAGGTCAGTGGAAGAATACCGAAATTAATAAGGTTATCGCGATGAATCCGCTCGAATGACTTAGCGATAACGGCTTTGATACCGAGATACATCGGGCAGATAGCGGCATGCTCGCGCGAACTGCCCTGGCCGTAACTTTCACCGGCAACAATAATTCCCTGGCCGCCCTGGTCGCGCAATGCCGCGGCACGTTCGGCGAAGGTCGGTTTACCTTCTTCGTTGAAGCAGTTAAAGACTACTTTGGCGTATTCGGGGATATTGGACCGCAGCTTAAGGTGGATGCCGGCAGGCATAATATGATCAGTCGTAATTTTATCCTCGACTTTAAGCAGAACCGTACCGGAGATAGTTTCCGGCAAAGGTTTATTATAAGGAGGATCGCCGATAGTGCTGGCACGGCGGATTTCCGGTTTGACTGCCGGGGGCGGGACAATTAATGAATCATCAATATCAAATGATTCCGGTTCGGGAACAGCGGGAAACGTAATACCGCTGGTACGCGGATCTGACAGTTCACCTATAATAGCAGCAATAACAGCCACCTCGGGACTGCACAGAAACACGGTATCGTTTTTAGTACCGGACCTGCCGGCGAAATTCCGGTTAAACGTTCTAACCGAGACAATATTCTCGGCCGGCGCAAATCCCTGGCCGATGCAGGGGCCGCAGGCAGACTCGAGGATACGGGCACCGGCGGAGATCAGGGATGAGAGGGCACCGCTTGCGGTAATCATCTGCAACACCTGTCTGCTGCCGGGAGCGATGGCTAAACTGACATGCGGGGCAATCCGGTGATTTTTCAGCACTTCAGCCACCATCGTAAGATCACGGAATGATGAATTGGTGCATGAACCGACAATCACCTGCTGGACTTTGGTGCCGGCAACGTCCGAAAGTGGTTTAACATTATCGGGAGAGGGGGACTGGCTTACCATCGGTTCAAGTTCAGAAAGATTCAACTCGATCACGCGGTCGTAGGATGAGCCGGGATCGGCCTGAAGTTCCTGCCAGGCATCCTCGCGTCCCTGCGCGGCCAGGAATTGGCGGGTGCGTTCGTCGGAAGGAAAAATGCTGGTAGTAACGCCTAACTCGGCGCCCATATTGGTAATAGTGGCACGCTGGGGCACGGAAAGAGACGTGACGCCTTCGCCGAAGTATTCAACCACACAGCCGACATTACCTTTGGTGGACAGAATCGAGAGTAGTTTCAGGATAACATCCTTTGCGGCTATCCAGGGTTGGAGCTGGCCGGTAAGGTGAATACCGATAACCTTGGGCCAGGATAGTTCAAATGATTCACCGGCCATAGCCAGGGCGATATTCAATCCACCGGCCCCGATCGCCAGCATGCCGATGCCTCCCCCGGTAGGGGTATGAGAGTCGGAGCCCAGCAGTGTTTTGCCTGGTATGCCGAAGCGTTCGAGATGCACCTGGTGGCAAATACCGTTACCTGCCCGCGAGAACAGAATGCCATAGGTAGCGGCGACGGTTTCGAGGTAGAGGTGGTCATTCATGTTATTAGGCCCTTGCTGGGACATGTTATGATCCACATACGAAACCGACAGTTCCGTTTTAACGGTATCAATACCAATGGCTTCCAGTTCAAGATAGGCCATGGTACCGGTAGCGTCCTGGGTAAGAGTTTGATCAATACGAATGGAAACGGTGTTACCCGGTTCGGGAGAGCCTTCAATCACATGCGCACGCAGAATTTTTTGAGTTACATTCATGCAAAAACTCCGTAAAGAGCCTGTTAAATACTATTTC
>CAZCLS010000003.1:29054-31342 GCA_964499565.1 uncultured bacterium | reverse complement strand
CAAACCATCGGGTGAATAGGCGTAGGTAACTCCCCAGCAATCCCGGTATATCGGAAGACCATGGTCGTTCGTCCCTATCTGTTCAGGCGCCGGGCGCCACAGGTCTTTACAGACCAGATCAAGATCATACGCGTCTAAAACATGTTTCAGCGCGCTGAATTCATCAGTGTAGCCCGGTTCAACTAATTCGATATAGTCGGTGTCAATCAGAATTTCACCCTTTGGCGGGCGATCGGCCTGCTTGCGTGCCAGGGCCAGTTCAACGCGTTCACGATGAAGCATGAGTTGTTCTCCTCTATAGTATGATTTAACTTTTAACGCAATAAAAAAAGGGCCGGCAAAGCGCCGGTCCCTTTTTTGAATGTTTACTTAGCCTTTATAGCGCTTCGCCATGTCATCAATCGATATGCATTTAATTTTCGATGCATTGCCGGCCTGACCGAACGCTATCATACGTTCCATGCAGACCTTTTTCATCGCTTCGCGCGCCGGCTTTAAATAATCACGCGGGTCGAATTTTTCCGGTGACTCAAACAGAACTTTGCGAATAGCGCCGGTGATCGCCAGGCGGTTATCCGTGTCCACATTAATTTTTCGCACACCGTGTTTGATACCGCGCTGTATCTCTTCAACCGGCACACCATAGGTTTGTTTTATTTTGCCGCCGTACTGGTTGATTATATCCTGCAACTCCTGCGGAACGCTGGAGGAGCCGTGCATCACGAGATGGGTATTCGGCAGTTTCTTGTGGATTTTTTCGATCGTTTCCATCGAAAGAACCTCTCCGGTGGGCTTGTGCGTGAATTTATACGCGCCATGGCTGGTGCCTATCGCTACCGCCAATGCATCCACTCCCGTGGCATTCACAAATTCCACCGCCTGGTCCGGATTGGTAAGATGTTCTTTTACTTGCGCATCCGTCAATCCTGCTCCGTGCCCGTCTTCTATTCCACCCAGACAACCGAGTTCTCCTTCAACACTCACTCCCAGCATATGCGATACTTCTACTACCTTGCTGGTAACCGCAACGTTATACTCAAATGACGAGGGTTTTTTGCCGTCCGCTTCTAAGGACCCATCCATCATCACACTCGTAAATCCCTGGCGAATAGCACTGAAACAGGTCGCGGGACTGTTCCCGTGGTCCTGGTGCATGACTATCGGTATTTCGGGATACAGTTCCACTGCCGCTAACATCAGGTGGCGCAAATAGGCATCCTGCGAAAAGCTGCGCGCCCCGCGCGAGGCCTGGATGATAACCGGGCTTTCGGTTTCGCGCGCCGCTTCCATTATCGCTTGAATCTGCTCCATATCATTCACGTTCAACGCCGCGATGCCGTAGTTGTTTTCGGCTGCGTGATCTAACAGTATTCTCATCGGAACGAGGGGCATGATATTCTCCTTTATTGTTTTAGTGTTACTGACTGTTCCGGCAGAAAAAAGGCGGTTGACCATCCTTTGTGAATCAGGACCTGTTCAACCGCTCAATCACAGAGCCGGCTATCTGTATTCAGGCTGCAAACGTCAGTCCGCCGCCTGGATAATATTCACATGGACACCGTCACGTCTGGAAACAAATTCAACCACGCCATTGACTAACGCGAATAACGTGTCATCTTTGCCGCGCTTGACATTCTGACCCGGTTTGTATCTGGTTCCCCGCTGACGGATAATGATTGAACCGCCCGTCACATTCTGGCCGCCATGGCATTTCACTCCCAGTCTCTGGGCATTGCTGTCGCGACCGTTCTTTGAACTGCCTAATCCTTTTTTATGTGCCATAGTCTTCTATCTCAGTTATGATTACTCATTCGTCCCGCCGGTCTCAACCGTTCCTGTTGCTTCCGCCTGTACCTTTTCCACGGGCTCTTCTTCAGGTTCTGTCGCCGAGATCGGCGAAACAATCATGTTTATTTTGACGCGCGTGTATTCCTGGCGATGACCTGTTTTGCGCGCGTAGTTTTTACGGCGCTTTTTCTTGAATATTACGACTTTCTCGCCTTTGGTTTCTCCCAGACAGACCGCCTGGACCTTCGCGTCTTCAACATACGGGGTGCCAACCAGTACATCCTCTCCGTTCGAGCATAACAACACATGGTCGAATTCCAGCGCTGTTCCTTCCTCAGCCTCTAATAACGGTATCTCGAGGATCATTCCCCGTTCTACCTGGTACTGTTTATCACCTGTTTCTATAATCGCATACATACTGTTCATTTCCGCTTTTCGTTAATTTACTCTTGTTCCTTATTAAACAGACCTTTCAGAAAACGTCCCATCCCGCCTTTCTT
>CAZCLS010000003.1:25664-28954 GCA_964499565.1 uncultured bacterium | reverse complement strand
CCCGTGACTTCCGTTTCGATCTGGAGTTCCGGTTCTTCTTCACGCGGCTTTTTGCGCTCCTTCAGCGTCAACTTCGCGTCAACCAACTCCAGGATCGCCATTGGAGCGTTATCTCCGCGGCGATTGGCAATATGAAATATCCGGGTATATCCGCCCGGCCGTTCGGCATAGCGCGGTCCTACTTCGCTGAACAATTTGCGCACGGTCTCTTTCCGGTCTTCGCCACTCGGCCGCAGAAATTTGATCGCCTGCCGGCGGGTATGAAGCGTGTCCTTTTTAGCCAGAGTAACCATCCGGTCCGCGTACCGCCGGGCCGATTTGGCCAGCCGGAGTGTTGTGGTCACGCGCTCATGTTCGATCAGGCTTGCCACCAGATTTGACAGGGTTGCCTGGCGATGAGCCGTTTTACGTCCCAGCTTATCTGTGTTCTTTTTATGTCGCATAAATACACTATCCTGTACGGTTCTATTATTTCTTCTTGGTTGCCTTTTTCATTAAATCGGCAATCTCATCTTCCGTTGCCGGTTCAGCCTTCAACTGCATCTTATTATCTTTCAGCAGGGCTTTTACCTCGTTTATCGCCTTCTCACCAAAATTTCTGAGCTGCATCAAGTCACGCTCCGATTTCTGCATAAGTTGGCTCAATGTCACTACCCCCGCGTTTACCAGGGCATTTGTTGTCCGCTTCGAAAGACCGAAATCTTCAATCTTTTCATCCCCGCCTTCCAGCGCTTCATCAATTTCAAACGCTTCTTCATGGCCCGCTTTATCCTGCAGCAGTTCCGCATCACCTTCCAGATACATCGGTTCTCCCGCATTGTGGAACAACTCCATGTGACTCATCAATAAATCCGTAGACTGAACCATCGCCGCCACCGGATCTATCCTGCCATCCGTCCAGATTTCCAATACCAGCCGGTCATAGTCCGTTTTCATACCTACGCGAGCGGCTTCAACCGCATATTTTACCTTGGAAACCGGGGAAAAAAGTGAATCGAGCGGTATCAAACCGATCGATTGCTTCGGCTTCTTGTTCAATTCCGCCGGGCGGTAACCGCGTCCGACTTCTACTACAATTTCGGCATGCATGCTGGCACCTTTGTCAAGGGTGCAAATATACAAGTCCGGATTGAGAATCTCTACTCCCGCGGGCACTTTAATCATTCCCGCGCTTACCGTGCCGGCCGATGACGTTTTGATCATGCACTCGAACGGCTTCCGGTTTGTAACTTTAAACAGCACTTTTTTCAGATTCAGAAGAATGTGCGTGACATCTTCGAACACGCCGGAAATAGTCGAAAATTCATGCGGTACTCCGTCGATTTTGACCGAGGTGATTGCCGCTCCTTCTAATGAAGAAAGCAGCACACGCCGCAGCGAATTCCCCAGAGTGTGTCCGAATCCCGCTTCAAACGGTTCAGCTGACACTTTGGCATATGTATTCGTTTTGGTCTTTGCATCGACGACCACTTTTTTCGGCATTTCAAATGAAAGTAACTTTGCCATGTGTGTATCCTGTGAGCGATAAATTGTTCAATATAGACGGTTTCGCCTGTTACCACGCCATATATGTTCCTTGCACGCATGCATGCAGGGCGATTATACGCGGCGCTGCTTCCTGGGTCTGCAGCCGTTGTGCGGCACCGGTGTCACATCACTGATCGACGTGATCATCAGCCCGGATGATTCCAGCGCGCGCACCGCGGACTCCCGTCCAGCGCCGGGTCCTTTCACGCGGACTTCCACTTCATGCATTCCGCATGATTTGGCTGTTTCCGCCGCTTCCTGCGCGATGCGCGAAGCCACGAACGCGGTCGATTTACGGGCACCGCTGTATTTCAGTTTGCCTGCCGAACACCACGAAACGACATTGCCGCGGCGATCAGTAATCGTAACGATCGTATTATTAAATGTCGCCTTCACGAATGCAATCCCCTGGGGCACATTCTTGACGACTTTTCGCTTGCTTTTTTTTGTTCCGGTTGCCATTCAGTTCAATACTCCTCACGCTCGTTCTGTTCTAGAACTCTGTGTTATCTCATTATTTCTTTTTGCTTCCCGGCATTTTCTTGGGACCTTTGCGCGTACGCGCATTAGTCCGTGTCCGCTGGCCGCGGACAGGAAGCGCTTTGCGGTGCCGAACGCCACGATAACAGTTGATTGATATCAGCCGTTTTAGGTTCTGTTGCGTGTCCCGCCGCAGATCTCCCTCGATCATGAAGCTTTGAAGCGCAACCGTGATTCGCTGAATTTCATCGTCCTGTAGTTCATGCGCCCGTTTATCCGGGTTCACGTCCGCCAGCTTAAGTACTTTTCCAGCCAGTGTCGGGCCAACGCCGTATATATACTGAATAGACGTTTCCACTCGTTTCTGGGCCGGGATATCTACACCAACTATGCGAGGCATATGTTTTTAACTCCTGCGTACTGCAATTATAAATGATCAGGTCTAACCTTGCCGTTGCTTGTGGCGAGGATTACTGCATATTACGCGTACTACCCGCTTACGCCGGATAATACGACATTTCTCACACATTAGCTTTACTGATGCTCGTACTTTCATAGTTATTTACCAGTCCGTTATTTCATTCATTCGTATCTGTTAAACTCTCATAGCCGTCTTCTGTCACCAGCACGGTATTCTCATAGTGGGCGCAGGCTAATCCATCCACCGTTACTACCGTCCAGTCGTCTCCCAGCACCCGTACTGCATAATCGCCCAGCGTTATCATCGGTTCGATCGCCAGGGTTGCCCCAGCCGGTATTACCGGTCCTGTTCCGGGATAGCCGAAATTCGGAATTTCGGGCGCCTCATGCAGCTTCGCTCCAATGCCGTGTCCCACAAACACGCGCACCACCCCGTATCCCATGCTTTCCGCGCTGCTTTGTATCGCGTGCGATACATCGCCAATCCGTGCGCCGGCATGCAACGTGGAACATCCGGCATAAAAGACACTTCGGGCCGCTTCCACAAGCCTGTGAATGTCACCGGGTACCGCTCCTACCGTGAACGTCCGGGCCGCGTCTCCGATGAATCCCTGGCATTGCACCCCGATATCTATACTCACGATATCGCCAGTCTGCAACGCGCGCGGTCCCGGTATCCCGTGAATGAGCTCTTCATTCACTGATATACAGGCTGAAGCGGGATATCCGCGGTACCCTTTAAACGCCGGTACTCCGCCATGCTGCCTGATATAGGTTTCGGCAATCTCATCCAGCCTGCCGGTTGTCACTCCCGGCTGGATATGCCGTTCAATTTCTCCCAGGACATCTCCCGTCAATCTGCA
>CAZCLS010000003.1:11814-25564 GCA_964499565.1 uncultured bacterium | reverse complement strand
GCTGCCTGGGTTCCTTTTCCCGCTCCGGGCGGGCCTAATAATATAACACGCATCAGTATCTTCCCCGCAGTCGTCCTTTATTCATAAATCCATCATAGTGCCGCATCAGCAGATGCGCTTCCACCTGCTGCATCGTATCGAGCATAACGCCGACTACGATAAGCAGTCCCGTCCCACCCAGAAAACTGGCTATCAGCGGCGGTACGCTCAGCCAGGCCGAAATAACCATCGGTACGCAAGCGATAAATGCCAGGAAAAGCGAGCCGGGTAACGTGATTCTCACCATAACCCGTTCCAGAAATTCCGATGTGGCCTGGCCCGGCCGTACCCCGGGAATGAATGCGCCGCCTTTTTTGAAATCATCCGCGATCTGAACCGGATTGAACGTAATCGCGGTATAGAAATAGCAGAAAAATATAATCGCAACGGCATTAGCCAGAATATACACCCCGTTGCCGTAACTGAACATACTGAAAAAGTTCTGCAGCATCTCAAACCGGTCGGGAATGATTTTCCCTATCGCCGCCGGAATCATCAGCACCGCCGATGCGAAAATGATAGGAATAACACCGGCCTGGTTGACCCGCAGCGGGATATAGGTTGAATGCCCCTGCATCATGCGCCCGCCGGCTACCGCGCGTTTGGCATACTGGACCGGTATACGGCGCTGACCCTGCACAACAAATATTACGCCGGCGACAACCGCCACAAACATTATCAGCAGGATAATCGCCTGATACATCGGCCGGGATTCATCCCCGCCCATTATATACAGGTTCCACATCATACGCCCCGCGACGGGCATTTTCGATACAATTCCCGCCGTTATGATAAGCGAGATGCCGTTACCAATTCCGCGCGAAGTAATTTGTTCGCCCAGCCACATCAGAAAGGTCGTTCCCGCCGTCAAGGTAATGATAAGAATAATATTGAAGTACGGGGCTGGAATCATATTAACTTCCGAACTAAGCAGAGCCTTGCTCAACATCGCCGCCTGAATAACGCAGACCAGAATCGTGCCGTAGCGGGTATACTGGTTGATTTTCCGTCGGCCCGCTTCGCCCTCGCGGGATAGTCGTTCAAGGGCCGGAACAACACTAGTCATAAGCTGGATAATAATCGATGCCGAGATATACGGCATAACACCGAGCGCAAAGATCGTCAGCTGCCGCATCGCGCCGCCGGTGAACAAGTCCATCAGATTTAACAGGTCGCCGGAGCCGCTGCCGAAGAACCTGCTGAGCATATCGGGGTTGATGCCCGGAGCCGGAACATAACAGCCAATCCGGTAGATAGCGAGCAATCCCACCGTAAACAGCAGACGCTGCCGCAGCTCTTTAATTTTAAACATGTTGATGATCGTACTAATCATTCGTCCATTTCCTGTGTTTCATCCAGCGCTTAATTAGGATTGTTCAGGTGCTTCAACCTGTTTTTCCGGTTGCGTGTTCTTGCGTTCCACCGCTGCGGAAGAATCGGCTGTCACTTTCTCGGGCAGCGCCACACTTCCTCCCGCGGCCTTGATTTTTTCCTCGGCCGACTTGCTCCATTTGTCAGCGACAAGAAACAGGGCGACTTCCAGCGTGCCTTCTCCCAGTATCTTTAGCATGGTGCTGCGTTTGCCCGATATCAGACCGGCGCTTATCAGTTCCACGCGGGTTACCGTGCTGTCAGCCGGAAAACATGTCAAACTGCCAACGTTGACAATTTCATACTTGTCGGCAAAATTCTTGTTATTAAAGCCGCGTCTGGGCAGACGGCGATAAATAGGAGTCTGTCCGCCTTCAAATCCGGGACGAACGCCGCCCCCTGAACGCGCCTTCTGTCCTTTATGCCCCTTGCCGGATGTTTTTCCCAGACCGGATCCGGTACCGCATCCCACCCGTTTCTTAGAGTGCTTGGAGCCTTTAGGAGGTTTTAATTCGTGTAAGTACATGTATCTTTACCTGATTTGTATTTACCATTACACCAGTTAATCACGTTTCGCTGCTTCTTCAGCTTCGTTCGCTGCCGGCTCTTCTTCCCGCTCAATCGCGGATTCCGGCGTTGATGATTCAAGCACTGGTTCGACGGCAGGCGCTTCCGCGGTTTGTGCCGTTTCATCCTGCCCGGTTTCATCAACGTTATCAGCACCTAGTTCACTTTCCGGCTCACCTATTGGTTCACGTGCCGGTATATCTGTTGAAGCTGCCGCGGGTTGTTCCACTTGTTCCTCTTCTTCATTTTCACGGAGGATAATGCCGCGGCGGGCAAACGTGTTTTTCTTCGATATCAAACCTTTCAGGGCTTCCAGTGTTGCTTTGGCAACATTAATGGAATTGTTTGAACCCATGTTCTTGCTCAATATGTCATTAATTCCCGCGGCTTCTATTACCGCCCGCACCGCGCCGCCGGCAATAATGCCCGTACCGGTCGTAGCAGGTTTCAGAAACACTTTCCCGGCTTTGTACTTTCCGGTAATTTGAAAAGGAATAGTCGTATTGTACCGCGCCACTTCGATCATGCTCTTGCGCCCGATAGACAGAGCCTTGCTGATAGCGTCAGTCACTTCATTTGCTTTTCCGAAGCCCAGGCCGACCGAACCATTGCCGTCACCAACTACAACCAGCGCGCTGAAACTGTAGCGCCGTCCGCCTTTCACCACTTTTGAGTTGCGGTTAACGGTGATCACCTTTTCAATCAGTTCGGGACCTGTTTCATCATAATAGGTTGCCACTCGATTCTCCAGACGTACATTAAGTTAATTTAAAACAGCAATCCGGCTTCGCGGGCCGCTTCGGCCAGTGCTTTTACCTTGCCGTGATACTTGTAGCCGGCCCGGTCAAACACCACCGTTTTTATTTCCGCGGCTAGTGCTTTTTCAGCGACCATTTGCCCAACCTGCTTCGCTGCCGCTATCGTTGCGCGCTTCTCCAGCGGAAAACTTTTTCCGGAACTGGTGGCGCTTACCAGAACATGACCCTTTGTATCATCTATGACCTGGGCGTATACGTAGCGCAATGAACATACTATGTTCAGTCGCGGTCGCGCGGTCGTTCCGGTAATTTTTGTGCGCTGGCTTCTGTGCCGGCGCTTCCGTGGATTCAATTCTTTGCGTGATACATTATATCTCATAGTCGTATTCCCTTAACTCCCCGCTACTGTTTTACCAGTTTTACGGCGAACATGTTCATTCGCATATTTTATTCCCTTGCCTTTGTAAGGTTCCGGCGGATGATAACTGCGGATTTTGGCTGCCGTCGATCCAACCTTCATTGTGTCAATCCCTTTTACACTGACCCGGGTATTGTTTTCAACCGCTAACTCTATTCCCTGCGGAATTGTGTATTCGACCGGATGGGCTTTACCGATATACAGGAGCAGTATATCGCCCTTGACTTCAGCCCGATACCCGACGCCCAGGATTTCCAGATTTTTGCTGTAGCCGTCTTTGACGCCGGTAATCATGTTTACGATTGTACTGCGGATCGTTCCGTGCATTTCACGCTGCTCTTTCGTATCTCCTTCCCGCGTGACCGCAAGTGCGGAGCCGTCCTGCGTCACCGTGATAAACGGCGGCACCGTTATGCTCAGTTCGCCTTTCGCGCCGTTCACCTTCAGTGTGCCGTCTTTGATTGCGACAGTGACGCCATCCGGAACAACGACTGTTTTTTTACCGATTCGTGACATGGTATATTCGTGTGTTGTACTGTATTAAAAACAAAAACTCACCAAACTTCCAGGAGCAGTTCTCCGCCCACATTCTTGCGGCGGGCCTCCCGGTCCGTCAAGATGCCTTCCGGCGTTGACAGCACTGCAATGCCGAGACCTCCGCGTACCGGCCTGATCTCCTTGGCCTGTATATATTTGCGCAAGCCGGGCCGGCTGAGGCGGCGGACATGCTGCAGTACCGGTTCATGCTTGAAGTAGCGGAGAAATACGCGCGTCATGGCCGGAGTCGCGCCTTCAACCACTTGATACCCGCTTATGTATCCTTCACGTTTCAGTACTTCAAGAATACTTGTTTTCATGCTTGACGACGGCACGTCAAGCGTGCGCTGCTTCGCCATGCACGAGTTCCGTATCCTCGTCAATAAATCTGCTATAGGGTCACTCATTGACATACGCTGTATACTCCCACGCTTCTGACTGTATTAGTCGTTGTTTGATTACCAACTTGATTTGATGACTCCAGGTATCTCACCCGAACTCGCCAGTTCGCGAAAACAGATCCGGCACAGTTGAAACTTTCTCATAAATGCCCGGCGCCGTCCGCACCGCTGGCAGCGGTTATAGCGTTGCACACTGAATTTCGGTGTGCGTTTCTGCTTCTGTATTAATGCTTCCTTCGCCACGGTAAACCTTACTGGTTGTTATTATTATTTTGAAAACGGCATGCCGAATTCACGTAACAGTTCACGCCCGTCATGGTCGGTTTCGGCAGTAGTTACAAACGCCACATTCATTCCCTGTGCCCGTTTGACCTTATCCGGATTGACTTCCGGAAATATCAGTTGATCATCCAGGCCCAGCGAATAATTGCCCTTTCCGTCAAACGCGTTTGCCGATACTCCGCGAAAATCCCGGATGCGCGGCAGTGCCACGCATATCAGCCGTTCCAGAAATTCAAACATCCGCTCGCCACGCAGCGTGACTTTACAGCCGATCTGCATTCCTTCCCTCAACTTGAAATTCGATACGGACCGCTTGGCTTTGATGATTATCGGTTTTTGTCCTGTAATCACCGCCAGTTCTTCCGCGGCAATTTGGATCAACTGGGTATCCTGCGATGCCGCGCCAACTCCCATGCTGACGACAATTTTTTTCAGACAGGGAACCTGATGAATGTTCTTTTTGCTCAAATCCTTCATCAGTTTGGGCCGAATAACATCGCTATATTCCTGCCTGAGCCGCGCCGGACCCTTCGGAACGGCCGGCACAACCGCTTTTTTCTCGGCGGTTTTCTCTGTGCCGGCTTTTTTGGGTTTCGCGCCTTTTTTGTCAGTTTTCTTTTCTGCTGTCATAAAAACGTGGTATCCTGTGTTATCTCTACTCAGCTTTCTGAATCAGTTTTACATTCGACAAGTGCAAAGGAGCTTCCTTTTCAATTATGCCGCCCTTCTGATTGCGTTTGTTCGGCTTTACATGCCGCTTAACCAGATTGATTCCTTCTATCAAAGCGGTTTCCTTCTCGGGATAGACCCGTATCACTTTGCCTTCTTTACCGCGGTCTTTGCCGGTCTCAACTTTGACTATATCACCATTTCGTATGCTCATTGTTTCAGTCCCGTAATCGTTCGCTGCCGTCTGCGTTATACCACTTCCGGCGCGAGTGAAATGATTTTCATGAATTTTTTATCGCGCAGTTCCCGTGCTACCGGACCGAAGATCCTTGTTCCGCGCGGATTCTTGTCTTTGTCGATAATGACGATGGCATTTGAATCGAATCGCAGCTTGCTGCCGTCTTTGCGGTTTACCAGGGCTACGGTGCGGACAATGACACCCCGCACGACTTCGCCTTTCTTAACAGCGCTGTTGGGCTCGGCGGCTTTGACACTGCCGACTATGATGTCTCCCACATGCGCGTAACGCCGTCGGGTGCCGCCAAGTACTTTAATGCACATAACTTCTTTCGCGCCTGTATTATCGGCTACTACTACTCGTGTCTGTTGCTGTATCATCTGTTGCCACCGCTCCGTAACACCTTCGTTATATACTGACTTCGAGGGTTGGTCGCTGTACGATTTCCTGCAAAAGCCACCGCTTGGTTTTGCTGATCGGCCGACACTCGATAATTTTTACAATATCACCAATGTTCGCCTCATTATTCGGATCGTGGGCGTAATATTTACGGGCTACACGGATCATCTTTCCGTATACCGGGTGCTTCGCTTTGCGTTCTACCCGCACGATGATCGTCTTATCGCCCTTGTTGCTGACTACTGATCCGAGGCGGACTTTCCGTTTATTTTCGCTTTGTCCCATCTGGCTCTACCTCTTGCCGTAACCCCGCGCGGGGTCAGGCGCTTTTTTCGTTAATTATTGTTAATATCTGGGCCAGTTCACGGCGTGTCTGTTTCAGTTCATGACCGGTATCAAGCTGTCCCATGACATGCTTGTTCCGCAACTCGAATATCTGTTTGCGTATCCGGGCCGCTTCCTGCTGAAGCTGATCAGTATCCAGACTGCGTATTTCACTTGCTTTTCTCATGCTCTATTCACCGTCTTGACGTTTTATATTTCATGCCGCATGATAAACCGGGTTCTAATCGGTAATTTTGCCGCGGCCAGGCACATGGCTTCGCGGGCCATACTTTCCGTGACGCCTTCAATCTCGAACATCACTTTGCCGGGTTTAACTACGGCTACCCAGCCTTCCGGGGCGCCTTTACCTTTACCCTGACGGGTTTCAGCGGGTTTTTTAGTGATCGGTTTGTCCGGAAATATTCGTATCCAGACTTTACCGCGCCGCTTCATATGGCGGGTTATCGCTACACGTGCAGCCTCAATCTGAATGGCGCTGATCCAATCCCGCCCGAGGGCCTGGAGACCGTACTCGCCGAACTGAACGCTGCTGCCGCCTTTGGCAAATCCCGCCCGTGATCCGCGCTGCTGCTTTCTGTGTTTAACTCTGCGTGGTTGTAATGCCATATACCAATCCTTGTATTATTTTCGTGGTGAACGACGGCGTTTTTTAGGAGCGCGTTTTTCAGAGGCACGCTCCGTCTGAATCTTTTCGCCGCGGGAAATCCACACTTTAATTCCAATGGCTCCATACGTGGTACGGGCTTCGGAAAAACCATAATCGATATCAGCGCGCAGCGTATGCAACGGCACTTTGCCGATCTTGATCGATTCCGACCGGGCGATTTCGGCGCCGCCCAGACGTCCGCTGATGACTATTCTCACCCCTATCGCGCCGAAATCCATCGCCATCTGACCCGTGCGCTTGATCACACGTTTGAAGCTGGCCCGCTTTTCAATCTGCTGGCCGATGCTTTCAGCAACGAGCTGCGCGTCGATTTCGGGCCGCTTGATCTCTTCAATGTCGATATACACTTCGCGCTTGGTAATATCCTGGATCGCATCGCGAAGCTTGTCAATCTCTCCTCCGCGACGTCCGATCACCAGGCCCGGGCGCGCGGTTGAAATCGTCACCCGGATCCGGTCGGTCACGCGTTCGATCTTGACGCTGGACACGCCCGAAAAATATAATTTTTTCTTAACAAAGTCTCTGATCCGCAGGTCTTCGTTCAATAACGAACCGAACTCACGTTTCGGCGCGAACCATTTTGACTTCCAGTCACGGTTGAGACTTATACGAAAGCCGATTGGATTAACTTTTTGTCCCACGTGGAATAACTCCAGTGTTAATTAATAGTATACTGTAGAAAAGCAGAGATTATATCAAAACGTCGAGAATAAATCAAGACTACTCTGCGGTTTACCTGTTCCGGTGTTCCCAGCGGCACAGCTCACGCGCTGTGCTTCTGCCGGCACCGGGCCGGATGTTTTTCGGGGAGGATGGGTGATGTGAGCGTGCTGCGCCACTACGTTCATCCGATTCCCGGTCTATCATTGTCTACTGATCACTGACGGTGACACTGATATGACTGGTACGTTTTACGTAGCGTGCTGCGCGTCCGCGGGACGCCGGTCTAAAACGTTTCAGTCGCGGTCCTTCGTCAGCGACAGCAGTAAGAACTTTCAGGTCCTCTTCCTGTATCGGCCCTTTGTTGCCCGCATTGGCAATCGCCGATCGCAAGACCTTTTCCACAATCCGCGCCGCCTTTTTATTGGCAGTCTGAAGAACGTTCAAGGCATGATGAACATTCCTGCCCTGGATCATCTCCGTTACCAGGCGCGCTTTTGTGGGTGATATTCTTACAACTTTTGCTGTTGCTTTAGCTTCCATTCGTTAACCTCTTACCCTTCACGTTTGTCGGTTTATTCACCCGGTTTTTTACCTTTACCGCCGCTGTGCGAGCGGAAAGTCCGGGTTGGAGCAAATTCGCCTAATTTGTGGCCTACCATGTTTTCCGTGACAAAGACCGATATATGTTTGCGGCCATCGTGCACCAGAAATGTGTGTCCCACAAATTCAGGTATTATCATTGAACGGCGTGACCATGTTTTAATCGGTCGTTTGTCACCGCTGTCATCAAGCCGGTTAATTTTCTTCACCAGCTTCTCACTTACATACGGTCCTTTTTTAATTGATCGAGCCATAACCCTTCGTGCGCGGTTTTATGATATAATCACGTTTCTTTGATTTCTTCCTGGTCTTTTTGCCCAGGCTACTCTTTCCCCATGGTGTCGTCGGATGTCCACCCGAGGCACGCCCTTCTCCGCCACCCATCGGATGGTCTATCGGATTCATTGCTACTCCGCGCACCGTCGGCCTGATTCCCCGCCAGCGGCTGCGCCCGGCTTTGCCTAATGATATTTTTTCGTGGTCGCGATTGCCAACCCCGCCGATTGTCGCCCGTACGGTCAACGGTACAAGTCGTACTTCATCACTGCTCAGCCGAATGTGAGCGTATTTTCCTTCCTTCGCCATCAAGGTCGCCGATGATCCTGCCGAGCGCGCCAGCTTGCCGCCCTGCCCCGGAACCAGCTCGATATTATGCACCTGCATACCAAGTGGTATTTTACCGATCGGCAGCGCGTTCCCGACGGTGAATTCACATGAATCGCCCGACATTACCGTTGCTCCGACTAGAAGTCCTTCGGGTGCCAGGATATAACGCTTTTCTCCATCAGAATAATGAATCAGCGCGATATTGGCGGTACGGTACGGATCATAATCAATTCGTGCGACCAGGCCGGAGACGCCGTCTTTGTCGCGCTTGAAGTCGATAATACGGTACTGCCGCTTGTGTTTGCCGCCTTTATGCCGGGTGGAGATATGTCCGTATGCATCGCGGCCGGCTTTGTAATTCAGCTTCTTCGTCAGCGTACGCGGCGGACGTTCCTTGCTGAGGTCATCCCTGGTAACATCCGTTGTAAAACGGCGGGTCGGCGTAGTCGGTTTATATTTCTTAATACCCATGATCTGCGTTCCAGTTGTAATTCATCCTGATCAGGTCAGGCTGATACTGTCTCCCTCTTTCAGGCGAACGACGGCCCGCCGCGAACCCGCGGTGCGGCCGAAATGCATGCCGCGCCGTTTGATTTTGCCGGGGCGGTTCATCACCTTAACCGAGGTAACATTTACGTTATAGATTTTCTCCACTGCCGCTTTAATCTCAATTTTGTTCACCCCCGGGGCGACGCGGAACAGATACTGGTTTCCGCGTGACGCCAATTCGGATCCCTTTTCAGAGATTATCTGGCTGTGAATGATTTGATACGGTTCCTTCATAGTGAGCGCTCCTTACTTCGTTCCCGAATACTGTTTTACCGTCTGAAAGCGCTCTTCCACTACCGAAAACGCCGCTTCAGAAATCACAAGTTGCGTTGCGTTCAGCAGATCGTAGACATTGATGCTATCTATATCGAGAAACTGAATGCCTGTTACATTCCGGGCTGATAAATACGCGTTACGGTTATCCAGCATGCCGATACACACCAGTTTACGTGCCGCAATCGTTGTCTTCAATCCGGACATGGTTTTTGTCCGAGGCGATTCCATTGTCCAGGCATCTACTACCTGAACCGCGCCTTCGCGTATCTTGCCCGCGATTATGCCGAACAGGGCTTTGCGCCTGCTTTTACGATTTACTTTCTGGTGATATGAGCGGGGCTTAGGCCCGAAAACCACTCCGCCGCCGCGCCAGATAGGAGAGGCTTTATACCCTGAGCGAGCCTGCCCCGTGCCTTTCTGTCTCCAGGGCTTTTTGCCGCTGTAACTGACTTCACCTTTTGTCAGCGTGCTAGCCGTTCCCTGGCGGCGATTGGCCAGGTGCGCCACGATACACGTGTGCACCAGACCTTCGGTACACTGGTAATCGCGCAGTTCTTCGGGAATTTCAAACGTCCCGATAGGTTCACCTGCTAGATTTATCTTTTTAACGGATGCCATTTCAATACCTTATTTCGTTCAAAATGTTTATGATGTTAACGCTTTTTCTTGGTCGGACGGATTATAACGAGGCTTTTTGCGGAGCCGGGCACGGCGCCGCGGATTGCTATCAGGTTCTCTTCCGGGTATACCGCGACTACTTTCAAACTCTGTATCGTAACGCGCTTGTTACCCATCTGACCCGGCATCGATCGCAGCTTAATTACCCGCGATGGATACGCGCTGGCGCCGATGCTGCCGGGTGCGCGGTGAAACATGGAGCCGTGCGAACGCGGACCGCCATGGCTTCGGTGCCGTTTAATCACTCCCTGAAAACCTTTACCTTTGCTGACACCGACAACATCGACGATCTGTCCGGGCTCAAACTGGCTTACCGTCAGTTCCTGCCCTATCTGGTATGCGTCCAGCGACTCCACCCGCATGTCCCGGGCTACCCTGAAAGCCGTATCAAGCCCGGCTTTCGCGGTGTGACCGGCCTGCGGTTTATTCACGCGGTCGGGTTTGACCGGATCAAAACCGAGTTGGATGGCATCATGCCCGCCGTGTTTTTCGGCGCTTTTCTTCTGCACCACCACACACGGCCCGGCCTGAAGCACGGTAACCGCTACGGCGGTCCCGTCATCCTGGAAAAGCTGTGTCATTCCTAATTTTCTTCCAAGCAGCATGGCTGCACCTCGTTATTAGCTGCGTGCCGTTTTACAGCACTTTGATTTTAATGTCTACACCAGCCGGCAAGTTCAGCTTCTTCAATCCGTCAACCGTTTTGGCTGTTGGACTGACGATGTCGATCAGGCGTTTATGCGTCCGCATCTCAAACTGTTCCATACTCTTCTTATTCACATGCGGGCTGCGATTGACCGAGTATTTTTCGATCTGGGTCGGCAAAGGAATCGGGCCTGTCACCAGGGCTCCGGTGCTTTTCGCCGTTTCCACGATATCCTGGGTCGATGAATCCAGAATGCGGTGGTCATACGCGCGCAATTTAATCCTGATACGTTGTGCGTCTGGCATACGTTTCTCCGTCCTTTATTCTATAACCTGGGTTACCTGTCCGGAACCGACTGTACGGCCGCCTTCACGTATGGCGAACTTGAGTCCCTGTTCCATCGCGATCGGGGTGATCAGTTCTACGACGATCGTAATGTGATCGCCAGGCATGACCATCTCGGTGCCTTCCGGCATTTTGATCGAACCTGTCACATCGGTCGTGCGGAAATAGAACTGCGGACGGTATCCGTCAAAAAACGGCGTGTGCCGGCCACCCTCTTCTTTCGTCAGAATATATACTTCTCCCTTGAACTTGGTGTGCGGGGTGATCGAGCCCGGTTTGGCTATCACCTGCCCGCGCATAATGGATTCCTTATCAACACCGCGCAGCAGCAGACCCACGTTATCGCCGGCCTGGCCCAGGTTCAACGTTTTGCGGAACATTTCCACACCCGTGCATACCGTTTTCTGTGTCGGCCTGATTCCGATAATCGCAACTTCCTCACCCGTTTTGACTTCACCTTGTTCGATACGGCCGGTCGCCACGGTGCCGCGGCCCGAAATGCTGAATACGTCTTCCACCGCAAGCAGGAAGGGCTTGTCAATCGCGCGGACCGGCTCGGGCACAAATGTGTCCAGCGCCTCAACCAGTTTCAATACGGATTCAACCGCTTCCGGTTTGCCTTCAATCGCGCCTAAAGCGCAACCGCGAATAATCGGTATGTCGTCACCCGGGAAATCATACTTGCTGAGCAGTTCGCGCAGTTCCAGCTCGACCAGTTCAAGCAGCTCTTCATCCTCAACCAGGTCGACCTTGTTCAGGAACACGACGACCGCCGGAACATTCACCTGACGGGCCAGCAGAATATGCTCGCGAGTCTGCGGCATCGGGCCGTCATCGGCCGCGACAACCAGAATCGCTCCGTCCATCTGAGCGGCGCCGGTGATCATGTTTTTGATATAGTCCGCGTGTCCGGGGCAGTCTATATGGGCATAGTGACGCTTCTCACTTTCATATTCGACATGGGAAGTAGCAATCGTCAGCGTTTTGCTTTCGTTACGGAAGCCCTGCGAAGCGGAAGCTTTTGTCACTTCTGAATAGGGCGTGAATTTGGCCAGTCCTTTGTCCGACAACACTTTTGTCAAGGCTGCGGTTAAGGTCGATTTTCCATGGTCGATATGACCGATTGTTCCTACGTTCACGTGTGGCTTCGTTCTTTCGAATACTTCTTTAGCCATAGCTGTTCTCCAATAATTGTGTTGAATTTACTCTTTTTTCATTACAAGCTGTATTCTATATACTCAAAAATCCATTATTCCTCTTCGCTGTTTATATAACAGCAAGGGACAAAAGAACCCCCCTGGGCCGGGAAGCCTTGTACTTTTTCACATCGCTAATCCTTCGCCCGGCAATGTGTTATATCCCTTTTCGCAACTCATTTCAGTACGAAAGTGCGGTTATTATATCAAAACGTTTCTTAAAATTCAAGTGTTTTGTGAAAAATCTGTTCTTTTTGCGACGTTTTGTTGTCTTTCCGCCTTTCTACTTCTCTCCCGCTCCTCTCCCGACCGGCCTTAATCCCTGGCGGATACGGCTCGCTCGCGGTTTATGCGGTAGATGTTTCCTCCGTGGCAATCCTGCGCTACCACTACCGGAAAATCGCGCACTGTCAGCCGCCGTACCGCTTCCGGCCCCAGATCTGCATATGCTACCAGCTCCACCGATTGTATGCGCTCGCTCAGATACGCGCCCGCGCCGCCAATCGCGGCGCAGTATACAGCGCAATAGTCCCGCAGCAGGCTTTCTACTTCTTCACCTTTCTCCCCTTTGCCGATCATTGCCCGCACGCCCTCATGCAACAACACCTCGCAATACGGGTCCATCCGGTATGCGGTTGTCGGACCGGCACTGCCGATTATCCGCCCCGGCGGTGTCGCGCTGGGGCCCGTATAAAATATGGTCGCATCCGTTAAATCCACCGGCAGTTGTTTGCCGGATGCGATCGTTTCCACCATTCGCTTGTGAGCCGCGTCCCGCGCGGTCAAAAGCTCTCCTGTCAGCAGCAGTGGGTCCCCCGCGTGAAGTGTCGCGACGGTTTCACGGGTAAACGGCAGGTTGATTTTTCGGGCTGGCGGCGTATTCTCAGTATTCATCTAGCACCGATCCTCGTTCCACCCTTTTTTTCCGTTTTGGGTTTTCCAGCCGGCTTTTCAGCTGGTTTTTTCATTTCACCGATAAAGGCGGCATATTTATCCAGTGATACCGGAACCTGAAACAAATCCGACAGGTAGGTTAGAATCTGTAGAATCGAAACGTCCGACAGTTTTAAATTCTTAATGGTCTTGGCTTGCCACCGTTCTGGGTGAACAAACACTATATTTACTTTATGAACCTGTGTCAGCAGTTGGAGAATCTCCTCCAATGTGGGATTTTCCATCTCTAACGATATCTTTTTGTGCAGAGAGACAGCGAATCCACCGGCGGGCGTGCGGTACTGATACAGAGACGTCCCTTCTTCAAACACCGCCCCGTAAGCTTTAAATGCGCATTGTATCCCCGCGGCCCTCGCGGCGTACTGTAATATGACAAACTTGGGAACAGCATGCAGGCTGAGCGTGACTTTATTTGAGCCTGCCCCGGAATCCTTAAATAATACATTGATATGCTCTACCGTGCGGAAATATTCCGCTATGGTTTCCAACGTCGCGGCCTGATATACCGCTTCTCCGTCTTTATACATTGTTTCCGGTATTTTCGCC
>CAZCLS010000003.1:8053-11714 GCA_964499565.1 uncultured bacterium | reverse complement strand
AGGTGATCCATGTTGATATCAATCCCGATCTCGTTCTTACAAATGAAATGAGTTATAACGTTGATATCAGCGGCGAAACAAAATTCACGGTCCGTCATCTAAAATATGATGCCACGTGGTCTTCCGGTGCTATTTCCAACAAAACAACATACGCTTACTGGGTCGGCAACAATAGCGCATACAGCGGCGTCAGCGCTCTGAATCTTAATGACCCCGTCAACACGAAGACTAACTGGGGCCAGTATTCCTCGTCCAGCAATTGGAATCTTGCTTCCTACTTTTCAAGCAGTTCATACGGTGGAAACTTCCCTGGAACCAGCGGGAAATATATCGGTATTAAATTCCAGGTCTCCGGCAATACGCATTACGGCTGGATTCAAGTTGATATCCCGGCTGACGTTTCCAGTGTTACCATTTCCGGCTATGCCTACAATGACACACCTGCCGGTCCGATCACTGCCGGCCAGATTCCTGAACCGGCCGGTTTAGGCTTGCTCGCCTGCGGCGCGGCGGGAATCCTTGCCCTGCGCAGGAAACCCTCCAAGGCTTAATGATCGCTCCTGTCTCGCGGGTATGTCTCAAACAATACCGTTAACTCCTCTATCCCGGAAAATACTTCTTATCGGCTGGGACGGCGCCGATTGGAAAGTAATCAGTTCGCTCCTCGACCAGGGAAAAATGCCGAATACTCAGCGCCTGGTTGAGCATGGCGTTATCGGCAATATCAGTACTCTTCAGCCCCCGTTATCCCCTATGCTGTGGACATCTATCGCTACCGGTAAACGTCCTTACAAACATGGCATCCTCGGCTTCACAGAACCTACTCCCGACGGTTCTGGAATTCGTCCCATATCTAATGCTGCCCGCCGCACCCGCGCTATCTGGAATATCCTGCAGCTGGCCGGATTAAAAAGTAATGTAATCGGCTGGTGGCCGAGTCATCCGGCGGAACCGATTGATGGCGTGATGGTCTCCGATATGTTCCAGAAAATCGCCGGACCGATAGACAAACCATGGCCCCTGCGTCCCGGAACCGTCCATCCCCCGGAATTAGCCGATTCTCTGAAACAGTTCCGCCTGCACCCGCAGGAATTGTCAGATCAGCATATCGGGCCGTTCGTGCCCGGCTTCGCTTCGATTGAACAGGATAAGGACCATCGCCTTGAATCGATTGCGAAAATCATCGCGGAATGTACTAGCGTCCATGCCGCAGCTACCGCTGTGATGCAACATGTACCGTGGGACTTTATGGCGGTCTATTATGATGCCATAGACCATTTCTCACATGGATTCATGCGCTTCTATCCTCCCCAGCTGCCCTGGATTCCTGAACATGATTTCACCCTCTTCAACCAGGTTCTGGAAGGCGGGTACCGCTACCATGATATGATGCTTGGGACTCTGCTGCAGCTGGCCGGTGATGATACCACGGTAATCCTTGTGTCCGACCACGGATTTCATTCGGACCACCTGCGCCCTCACTCTGTACCGCTGGAACCGGCCGGACCGGCTCTTCAACATCGAAATCATGGCATTATCCTGCTACACGGTCCTGGTATCAAGCACGATGAGCATATCTACGGCGCCTCACTGCTGGATATTACTCCGACTATCCTGCACCTGTTCGGCCAGCCGGTTGGTGATGATATGGACGGTACCGTTCTGATCAATGCCATTGACGGACAGGCCGGAACGATATCATCTATTTCCTCCTGGGATGACGTGCCGGGCGACGACGGCCGGCATCCGGCCGAAATGCAGCTCGATCCGCGTGAATCGTATGAGTCAATCCAACGCCTGGTTGAACTCGGATATATCGAAGCTCCCGGTCCCAACCGCGCTGAAACCGTGCAAAAAACTATTCGGGAACTGCGCTACAACGAGGCCCGAGCATACATGGATGCCAGCCAGTTCGCTACAGCTCGCGATATCCTCTCCGCGTTGGTTGAATCAAATCCTGATGAGTACCGATTCGGCATAAAACTTATCACCTGTTATCTCGCGTCAGGTAATGAAGATTCCGCGGAGAATTTAGTTGACACCTTGTATGAAAGAAAACAGCACACCGCTGCCCAAGCAGAAAAAAAACTTAGCACGTTTGAAGCGGACCATAATGATATCGACATGCACGAATGGTCCGAAAAAGATATAAAAACGTTCAGGCAGTTGAAGAACGCCGCCACCTTCAATCCCTTCGCGCTGCACATATTAAAAGGAACAATCCTTACTTCACGCGGCAAATGGCAGGAAGCTCTAGACGAATATGAGTCTGCCCTGGAACAAGGGGCCGGATACACCGTTTTTGTTCGCGCCGCTTCGGCTTTGTGCAAGCTTCAGAAGTATTCCCGGGCTCAATCATATCTCGAACAGGCACTGGCTCTCAATCCCGATGATCCGGAAATATATATCGGCTTTTGCCGTGTATGCCATGCCGAAAAACAGCATGAAGCAGCCCTGGATCATGCCCTGCAGGCGGTTGGCCTTGATTTTCAAAATCCTTTAGCCCATTATTTCCTCGCCCTCTCCCTGTACCGGCTGGGAAGAATGCCGCGGGCTGCCGAAGCGCTGCATGTCGCCTTGAAACTTAATCCCAATTTCAGCCTCGCTCATGATCTGTTAGCTGCATTACATGAGAAACATTTTAAGAATCCTGAATCGGCTGCCTTTCATCGCGAAAAAGCTGAAGCTGCCCGGGCTGCCATGAAAGCACTAAACCATGGTGAATATGCCGATGATGACATGCTCCCTGATTCTCTCCCCTTTACTTCCGACATGGACCTTCTGCATAATGATTCATTTCCTTCCAGTCCGCTTGTCACTATCGATGATTCGGTAGTTATTGTTTCCGGTCTGCCCCGCTCGGGTACCTCGTTAATGATGCAAATGCTGGCAGCCGGCGGTAGTGCCGTTTTAACTGATAACCAGCGCCTTGCCGACCAGGATAATCCCAAAGGTTATTTCGAATATACCCCGGTTAAAAATACCCGCAATGACTCCTCATGGGTTGATGCCGCCCGCGGTAAAGCAGTTAAAGTTATCGCCCAGCTTCTCAGATATCTGCCGCGCTCTGAACATCACCACTACCGGGTGATTTTTATGGTACGGCCTCTTACTGAAATTCTCGATTCTCAAAAGGTTATGCTCAACCATAAACGCTCAGTCGATAAACCGGTCGTGAACGCGAAATTATTTGATACGTTCAGCAAACAACTGACCCGCATCAAGCGCTTTTTGAAGGCTGCCGGTATTCCTACCCTCTTTGTTACCTATCATGACTGTATTGATGATCCGACAGGAACCGCACAAAAGATTAATGTCTTTCTGGACGGAACCTGTGATGTCACTGCTATGGCGGATATAATCGATCCGGCCCTGTATCGTCAGAGGGAACGTTCTGTCTAATGGTTCAGGTTAAACGCAATCCCCCATTTCCTCCCATATTTTAGTATAATAGTTTCTATAACCAGCAGGATTCGCATATGACCAGACGTGAACGCCTTATGGCAACTATGCAGGGTGAATCTGTCGACCGACCACCTGTATCTTTCTATGAAATTAATGGCCTGGATGAAAATCCGGATGATTCCGACCCATATAATATTTACGCTGATCCCTCCTGGCTGCCGTTGATAGAGCTCACGCGGGAAAAAACCGACCGGAT
>CAZCLS010000003.1:0-7953 GCA_964499565.1 uncultured bacterium | reverse complement strand
CTGATCCCTCCTGGCTGCCGTTGATAGAGCTCACGCGGGAAAAAACCGACCGGATCGTGATGCGGCCCGTCCCGTTTAAAAACATGCCGCCCAACCCGGTTAAGCCTCTGACCACGGTGGATGTCAGCGACAATGGTTCTTCCCGCTTCACTACGACCACTATCCGTGCCGGCAACCGTACTCTCTGCACTCGCACCCGCAGAGATGCTGATGTCAATACGGTCTGGACTCTTGAACATCTGCTTAAAGACACGGATGATCTGCACGCCTGGCTGGATCTGCCCGAACAGGATGATATCGGCTGCCCCGACATCTCCGGCTTCCTCGCCGCTGAAGAAGCACTCGGTAATGCAGGCATTGTCATGGTTGACATTGCCGACCCGCTGTGCTACACCGCTGCCCTGTTTGAGATGGGGCTTTACACCGTTATCGCCCTTACCGAACCGGCGTTATTTCATGCTGCCCTTCAGAAGAACGACCGCGTGATCAATCGCAAAGTCGAGGCGATTGCCCGGGCCCTTCCCGGCCGCCTGTGGCGCATCGTTGGGCCGGAATACGCTTCACCTCCCTACCTTCCGCCCGAATTGTTTTGCGAATACGTTGTCCGGTATGATACCCCGCTCGTTAAAACGATACAGGCCTCGGGCGGTTATGCCCGCATTCACAGTCATGGTAATCTTAAGCATATCATTGAACCGATCATGAGTATGAACCCGGACGGTCTCGACCCTATTGAACCACCGCCCCAGGGTGATGTAGAACTGCTTGATATTCGCCGGCGCTTTGGTGACCGCCTGGTTCTGTTCGGCAACCTGGAAGTGAGTGATATCGAAACATTGCCGACAGCGGATTTCCGCCTGAAAGTTGAAAGAGCTATCACCCAGGGTACCGACGGTAACGGCCGCGGCTTTGTCCTGATGCCGTCAGCCTGCCCCTACGGACGTCTCTTGTCTCCCCTGGCTTTGAAAAATTATGAATGTATGATTGCTATGATTGAACAATTTCCAACCCATAACTGACCACCGGAGTTTTGCATGAAATCTAGAACCTCTTCCTATCCTCACGGCGATACAGCCTGGTTTACCCATGACCGCTTCGGCATGTTTATTCACTGGGGGTTGTATGCCCTGCCCGCCCGGCACGAATGGATTAAACATCATGAACGTATCACAGATGAATCATATCAGAAATATTTCGATCATTTCAACCCGGATTTGTATGACCCTGCCGCCTGGGCCCGGGCCGCCCGTGAAGCAGGCATGAAATATGTCGTGATTACCAGCAAACATCACGAAGGGTTCTGTTTGTGGGATTCCAAATATACCGATTACAAAGCTACCGCCACTCCCTATGGCCGCGATTTGCTTAAACCGTTTATTGAAGCGTTTCATGCCGAAGGCCTTAAAGTCGGTTTTTATTACTCGATTATCGATTGGCATCATCCCGATTTCCCTGTCGACCGGCTTCATCCCCGGCGCGACGATAAAGCCTTCCGTAAACAAGAGAAAGATCGCGATGTCTCAAAATATGCAAAATATATGCACAACCAGATTAAAGAATTATTGACTCACTTCGAGATCGATATCCTCTGGTGCGATTTTTCTTATCCCGGCTCCGACGGCAAAGGCCGGGATGACTGGCAATCGGAAAAATTAGTCAGGATGATCCGTAAACTGCGGCCGAATATTATGCTGAACGACCGGCTCGATCTTCCCGGTTCCGCCGATTTTGTCACCCCTGAACAATATGTTCCCGCCGGCGGCTTAACAGACGACAACGGCAATCCCGCCGTTTGGGAGGGCTGTCAAACCTTCTCCGGATCCTGGGGCTATTATCGCGATGAGGCCAGCTGGAAAAGCGTGCCCATGCTGGTTCAGATGCTGATTGACCATGTCAGCAAAGGCGGCAACCTGCTGCTGAATGTTGGCCCGACCGCCCGCGGCACGTTCGATGCCCGCGCCACTGAACGTCTGGCAGGTATGGGCGCCTGGATGCAAGCACATGCACGTTCGATCTATGGCTGCACCGCCGCCCCCAAAGAGTTTGCTGTTCCTCCCGATTGCCGCTACACCTGGAATCCCGAGACTAAGCGCTTGTACCTGCATCTGTTTGCCTGGCCTTTCGGCTCTGTTCACCTGCCCGGCCTGGGTGGCAACGTTGCCTACGCCCAGGTGCTGAATGATGCCAGTGAAATTACTATGCGGCAAATAACCCATGACTCAACCCTTGCCCGTACCTGTGGCCCTGACTGTCTGACGCTGGATTTGCCTGTACAGAAACCGCCGGTTGAAGTGCCGGTGATAGAATTGTTCCTGAAAAATGAATGAAGAATTGATAAGTGAAGAAATTGTTCCGGATAAAACGGCCTGGACAGCTGCCTTCAGCGCCGCCGGAGAACCGTTGCTGCCTTCCGTGTTCTCATGGCGTGGAAATACCTATGAGCTCGATACCGTCATCGACCACTGGAAAGAATCCGCCCCCTGTTCCCACGGCAGCGCCGAAATGTATCTGGCAAAACACTGGTATATCATTCAAACCCGTGACCGCCATATTATGAAGCTCTATTTTGACCGCAGGACGAAATCGATAAAGCACCGGGGTAAAGCCCGCTGGTGGCTCTACTCCCTGCTTGATTCATGAAAAATCCCGTCCGCATTACCGCCGTCATGGATGGCCCGGTTGCCCCCGCCCTCCTGCGCATGAGCGCCTCGATGATGATCGGCTTCTTAGCCGGCGCGGCATTTAATATCACTGATACCTTTTATGTTTCCCGGCTCGGTACCAACCAGTTAGCCGCTATGGGCTATACCTTCCCGATTGTCATGGTTATCTTCAGTATTGTCATGGGCATCGGTATCGGTACTTCATCAGTTCTTTCACGCTCAATCGGTCAGGGCGATCATGAAAAAATTAAACATGTAACCGTGCATGCTCTTCTCCTCGGCGTCGTTATTGTCGCTGTCTTTGTCACTGCCGGATATTTGACCCTGGACCCCGTCCTGCGCATGCTCGGTGCCAGGGAACAGATCCTTTCTTTAGCTAAAGATTACATGAATATCTGGCTGGCCGGTATGATCTGTGTCGTGATTCCTATTATCGGCAATAATGCCATCCGCGCTACCGGTGATACCCTCACCCCCAGTCTTATTATGGTTGTCGACCTGGGATTAAATATTATCCTCGATCCCATCTTTATTTTCGGCTTCGGCCCGGTTCCCGCTATGGGCATTAAAGGCGCTGCCATAGCTACCGTTATCAGTCGCGCCTTTGCCGTGCCGTTTTCATTGTCTGTTCTCGGTTTCCGCAATCATATGCTCACGGTGCATGCCTTTAATCTGCGCGATATCCTTTCCTCCTGGGGCCGGATTCTCTATATCGGCCTGCCTGTCGGCGCCGCTAATCTGCTCATGCCTGTCACCCTCGGCATCATTACCCGCCTGGTAAGCGGACTCGGTGTTCATTACGTGGCTGCCCTCAGCGCCGGTTCACGCGTAGTAAATTTTATGGTAATTCCCCTGTTCGCCCTCGGTTCGTCCATGGTGCCCTTTGTCGGTCAGAATTTCGGCGCGGGATTCTTTAACCGCGTGTACCGCGCCCAGCAAATCGGTTACATCGCCTGCATTGGCTGGGGCGTTTTCTGCACAGTCGTGCTGCTCAGCTTTTCCAGGCTTATCACTCCCATCTTTACCAGCGATCCCCTGGTTTCACACGCCCTTGTCATCTATTTGTCCATCATGCCGTTCGCCTTTGCGTTCCGTGGTATTTGTATGACCGCAAATGGTTCCATGAACGCCATTAACCGCCCCCTGCACAGCTCCCTGATGACCAGCATCCGTTTGCTGGGACTTCAGCTCCCCCTGGCATACCTGGGCGCCAGGTTTTTCGGATTCTCAGGAATTTTGATCGGTATTGTGATCGCAGAAATGTGCGCGGCGGCTCTGAGCGCCGCTTGGCTGAAACAGCTCTTCCGCCGGTTCTCCACTCCTCTGCCCGTTGATGAATATCACCAGCCCGACGTGCCTGTCATTGGCTGATCAGAATGCGTATCACACATGCGCACTATCAGGTCTGATCCTGTAAAATATGCTGTATTGAACCGGTACGATGATCAATGTCAGAAACGTACCCGCCGCCAGCCCTCCCATTATAGTGACTGCCATACCGTTGTAAAACGGGTCCAGAACTAAAGGCGTCATCCCGAGAATTGTTGTCCCGGCCGCCATGAGAACAGGCCGCAGGCGGCTGACGGATGAGTCCAGCACCGCTTTATAGGCCGGTTTCCCGGCTTGCAGATCAAGATTGATCTGGTCGATCAATACGATCGCGTTTTTAATCAGCATACCCGATAATCCCAGAAATCCCAGTATTGCCATAAATCCAAACGGCATCCGGAAAATAAGCAGCCCGGCCGTAACGCCGATTATTGATAACGGCACCGTTAGAAAAATAATAATTGGTGTGCGAAACGAATTAAATAAACATACGACGATGGTAAACATCGCTACCAAACACAAGGGGAACGCTATCTTCAAAGGTGCCTGTGCCTTCTCAGACCCTTCATACTCGCCACACCACTTCAGCGTGTATCCGTTTGGCAGCGGAATCGCGTCTATTCGCGGTCGCATTTCTTTCAGCAGCGTGTCGGCCAATCCAGTTACCGGATTACATTTTACCGTAATCGCATGCACCCGGTCGCGCCGCTGGATCATCGGGTATTCCCATGTCGTTTTAATATCGTCAACTACCTGTTGTATCGGAACAAACGTGCTGAGCAACGGACTCCACACCAGAATGTTATTCATGCTGTCTATTCTGCCCCGTTCCGATTCGAGCGGTCGCGATATAATCTGGATCAGTTCATCCTGTTCCCGGTATTGACCGACCTTCAGACCATTACAGGCCCATTGCAGCGCCTGACCTACATTGTTGCGCGTAACACCAACCCGGCGCGCTTTAGCCTCCGAAAAAACCGGTTGCACTACCCGCGCCTGCTGGCGCCAGTCCGTGCGGATATCCCGGGCGTTAGGATTATCTTTCATGATCGCCATGGCTTCCTCCGCCAGATGCTGGAGTACGTCCGTGTCCGGTCCGCGAAATCGCGCTTCAACTTTAAATGCGACGGATGGCCCGTTAGGAAATTTTTTGCAGTGCGGTTCCGCGTCCGGATATTCTGCCCGTACATATTCTTCCACTATCGGTATCAGCCTGTCAATATTCCGGTAATCGTCAACTTCTACTATGAATTGGCCATAGCTTGAGTTGGGAACTACATAATCATACCCCAGTATAAACCGCATCCCCCCCTCCCCGATTAAGCTTGTCACCGCTTTCACTCCCTTTTGTGCCATCAAAAATTTTTCGATCTCGACCATGTCATGTGCAGTCCGCGTTATGTGCGTTCCCTGCGGCAGCCAGTAATCAACAAAAAATTGCCGCCGGGTCGAGTCGGGAAAGAAACTGTTCGGTACAAATCGAAATGCGAACACCGCACTCAGCAGAAGAACGATTGTCACGATGCCTGTCAGCCAACGGTGCCTCAGACACATATGCAGCACCCGCCGGTACACGCGGAACATGCGGCTGTCGTACGGGTCGATGTCGTGCACATCCGGAATGCGCAGGAACCAGACACAGAACAAAGGCGTTATCGTAACCGCCAGCACCCAGCTCAACAGCAGCGATAACGCTAAGACATAAAACAAGCTGCGACAGAATTCACCGACATTCCCCGGCGCGTACCCAATGGCCGCAAACGCCAGAATCGCTACGATTGTCGCTCCCAGCAGCGGCCAGCGAGTGTCTCGTACTATTTCCCGCGCGGCTTGTTCGCGGCTTTCTCCCTTTTCTACTTTTACTAAAATACCGTCCGCGACTACTATCGCGTTGTCAACTAACATTCCCAGAGCCAGGATCAATGCTCCCAGGGATATTTTCTGCAGGTCAATTCCCATCAGCAACATCCCGATAAATGTCGCTAATATCGTTAACAATAAAATCACCCCGATCAGCAGGCCGCTCTGCCACCCCATAAACACCATCAAAAGGATTATGACGATCAGAACTGCTTCAACCAGGTTCATCACAAACATATTGACCGCTTCATTTACATTGTCACTCTGAAAGTTGATCGTGTGCAGTTCCATCCCGATCGGCCGGCTGGCCGCCAATTCATTCAGCTTCGCTTTGATGGCCGTGCCCATCCCGATTACATTCCCCCCCGCTACCGTTGATACGCCCAGTCCGATTGCCTGCTTCCCGTCGTAACGCATGCCGTTCTTGGGCGGATCTTCATATCCCCGGTATACGTGTGCCACATCCCCAAGTCGAATTAATCCATCCGGACCCCCGATCAGCATGTTCTCTATCAAATCTTCACTCGTGAAATCTCCCGTCGGACTGATGCGGATATAATCGCCGTCTATTTCTATTTTCCCGCTGGCCTGGACAACATTCTGAAGCTGCAGGGTTGAATATATCTGCTCCGGTGTAAGCCCTAATTGCGCCAGTTGTGCCCGTCCGAATTCAATGTAAATGACTTCCTTGCGCAAACCCCAGAACGCTATCTTGGCTACATCCTCACACCGTAATAACTCCTTCTTCAATTCATCCGCGTAATCCTTCAGTTCAGCATACGTGTACCCCGGTCCCGTCAACGCGAAAAATACGCCATACACATCGCTGAAATCATCGATGACCGACGGCTTTCCCGCCCCGTCAGGCAGGCTCTCCCGCGCGTCTTCCACTTTCTTGCGCAGCTCATCCCATATCTGCGGCAGCTTGTCCGATGTATACGTGTCCTTCAGCTCTACATATATGTATGATACTCCTTCCTCCGATGTGGAATACACTTCATCCAGCTGACCCATGGACTGGATTGCTTCTTCCAGCACATCCGTTACCTGTTCCTCGACTTCGCGCGGCCCAGCTCCCGGATATCTCGTTATGATCAACGCTATCTTTATGACAAAATTCGGGTCCTCCAGCCGACCTAATTTCTGGTATGCTAGTATCCCCGCTCCGATAATCAGGATCGTAAATAAGATCATTACGCTGCGGTTTCGTAGTGCAAATGCTGCTGGATTCATATGTCTGTGCTTCTCATTCTTAATTTAATATTTTCTTAGAGCGCTTTGCGTACTGGTTTCACTTTCATACCCGCACTGATATACCCGGCTCCACCGGTTATTATCTGCTCTCCCGGCTGCAGCCCGCTCAGCACAAGAACGTTGTCACCCGCCATACTGGGCGCCAGATGAACAGTCCGTTGTTCAGCAGTCATCGTTTCCGCCTTGTACACCCAGACTGAGTCGCCGCCGTCTTCCCCGGGAACTAATGCCGAAGCGGGTATCGCTACTATCTCTCCCCCCCCGCTGTTCCACGGCTCCCATGATACTTCGGCCGTCATCCCCGGCAGAATCTGTACATCCTCAGGCGCCGCCATGCCAAAGGTTACACTATATGACCTTGTATCCTTTTCGGCAGCCGAATTCCATTCTTTTACCTGGGCCTCGTATTGTTTACCTGGTAATCCCGGAAATGATACGGTTCCATACTCTCCTGTCGAAAGCTGATACCGTTGTATTTCGCTCTCAGGCACATTCACCATTATTTCCAATTGCTCTATATCATGCATCGCCAGTACTACCTGCCCGACGTTAACCATCTCATTGTTTTCCACCATCTGTTCCGTTATTACACCATGAAACGGCGCTCTCAGGGTCGTGTCTTTCAGCTTATGCCGGGCTATCACCAGCTGCGCTTCAAGTTCCGCAACTGTTGCTTTTGCCACAATGAAGGTACTGCGCGCTGTATCGTGTTCAGATTGTGAAATAACACGCTGATTGAGTAAAAGACCCGTACGCGTGAAATCATTGCTGCTTTTTTCCAGTTGAGCGAGCGCACCATCCAGCCGCGCCTGCAATGCCCCGATTGCGTCTTCATAATCCCGCGCGT
>CAZCLS010000002.1:31606-35405 GCA_964499565.1 uncultured bacterium | reverse complement strand
CAAGACGGCCTGGTAATTACCAGACCGTCTTGCCCGTAGTCAGCACAGGAAGTGTATCACATTTGAGCGTTCTTACTCGTCCGTCAGCAGCGGCCGTTCCAGCGGTTTCTTGTTGAGAATAACCTTGTCATAGAACTGGTTGAGTGTTCCTTCAGCCGGTTTGTTGATTTCATCATTCGTATTCTGCAGCAGCTGCTTTTCACGCTCTTCCACCCCGTTTGTGGCCGTCACTTTCTTCGGCCGCAGTAAGACCAGGATTTCTGACGTGAGTTTGCGGTCTACTTCATGCCGGAACGCGTACCCGATCAGTGGCAGTGATCCCAAGATCGGTACGCGCTCGTCACTCCTGGTGATCGAATCTTTGCGCAGACCGGAGAGCGCGAACATCTGTCCGTCAGCCAACTGTACCCGCGCTTGTGTCGCGCGTGAATTTATTATCGGTGCTCCACCTGAATCCCAGCCGATAACACTGTTCAACTCCGCTTCAATATTCAAGCGCAAAGTTTCTTCGGCAATGACTGGCCTGATTGTCATGGTCAGCCCCACCTGGGCCTGTTTTGAAAGTGTATCGCCAGGTTCGCTGAATGCTTTGTAATTGACGTTGTCCAGTGATGAAATCGTCGCTTCATCACCATTGATAGCGACAACCGTCGGCCGTGAAAGCACCCGGGCTTTGCCCGTGCGGACCAGATAGTTGATGATATTGGCTACCGCTTTGGGACGAATGCCGCTCATCTGCACATTCTGCGCGATATACGTTGCCCAGGAACCGGGGCCACTGCCCGGATCAGCTTTGTCCTGCGACCAGTCCAGTGACATGTTGACATTTTCCGGCAACGCTTCTTTCCAGGCTTCCAGCGCCATACCGAAATTGAAGTCGTCGTCGGTGTCGATCTCGATGATCTCGCATTCGATCCTCACCATCTCCGGCGATACATCAAAGTACGGCAGGTACTTTTCACAGCGGGCGATTGCTCCGGGCGTGTCCTTAATCATAATTTTATTGATCTGGTCATCATAGACATAGTCACCGATACCGCTGACCAGCGTTTCGTCAAGTATCTGTCTTAACTCTGTTGCCAGCCTGTTTTTGGGCACGTACACCAGGCGTTTGGAGCCGCTCTTGGCATAATCAGTGCCCGGCTGGTCCAGGGCCCTGATCGCGTCTTCAATAAACGGATACTGAAACATCGGCGCCGTGATGACCAGGTATTCCTTGCCGGTATCCACATTATGGCTGGTTTTGATTTTACCCTTCTCTTTCTCAATTGTCGGTTGCAGAAATGCCCGGATTTCATATACGATATCCGGTGTCTGTAATTCATACACCTTGATCAGATAATCCGTGTCATCAACTGATTCAATCACTTTTACCGAGGTGCCCTGCGCTGGAGTGGAGGGTATCGCGTTATAGAATAATTCCCCGTTTTTGAAGTTTTCCTCTGTGCCCGCTATCGTTCCTGCGGTTGCTCCTCCTGCCGGCGGTGCCGTATTAATTTTTACTTCCGTTTCGACTCCTGCCACGCTCATGGCACAGACCAATCCCAGCAGAATCATTGTTTTGTGTGCTTCTTTACTTTTCATATTCATGTTCTCCTCGTGTTAGCTTGTTTTGCTTTGTTTGTCACGCATGCTTTTCTTTTCGGCTATATAGTACTATTGAATATTTAATTTTAGGTTAATATACCGAAAAGTACTGATGAATTTGTATGGTTTATTCCTTTTTTCCTTAACTCATGTCTCCTTTTACATACGCCTGCGTCAGTTCGTGTTTCGGCTCACCGAACAAAACCGGCACCGGCCCGTGCTCGATCAGTTCGCCCATGTACATGAATACCCCGTAATCCGCCAGACGTTTGGCCTGCCGCAATATATGCGTGACCATGACTATCGTAAATTGTGATTTCAACTGCTTGAACTGTTCCTCGATCCGTGCCGTTGAAATTGGATCCAATGCCGATGTCGGTTCGTCCGCTAATATTGTTTCCGGCCCGACCGCTAATGCGCGCGCTAATGCCAGCCGCTGCTGCTGACCAATCGATAACGCGTGAGCTGAATGGTGCAGGCGGTCTTTAACCTCTTCCCATAATCCCGCTTTCCGCAGGCAGCATTCCACCAGACTCTTCATACTTTTTTTTATATTCAACCTGCCACCGCCCGGTCTCCCGCTGCTCGTGTATCCCGGATCGAGCTTCATCGTGACACCCGCAATCTCGGCCGGCGTCATACGGTGAATCCGCGGGCCAAACGCAACATTGTCGAAAATCGAATACGGCAACGGATACGGCCGCTGTGATAAAAATCCTATCTTCTTGCGTAATGTCAGCAGATCAGCATCAGGAGCATATATGTCCTTGCCGTCTATGCACACATTTCCCGTTACCTTCACCGCTGTATTCAGTTCCAGCAAACGGTTGATGCTTTTCAATAATGTCGTTTTACCACACCCGGACGGACCGATTATGGCGATTATCTGTCCGTCCGGCAAGGCCAGGTTGATATCATGCAGCGCGGCATGACCGTTGTATCTGACACCGAGATTATTGATCGTTACATGCGGCATGCTAATTTCCTCCTGTTCGTTTGCGCAGGCCGGCTGCCCATACCCGCGAACTGATGCTGACAGCCAGGACTATTCCGAGCAGTATTAACGCCGCGGCATACGCGCGCTGCTGTACTTCCGGTATCGGTGTGGCCAATTGGAAAAATACTGCTAGTGGTAACGATGCGACCGGCTCGGTTATTCCCGACGGCATGCGGTCGGTGTAGCCCGCGGTAAATATCAGCGCGGCGGTATCACCGATGCCCCGGCCGAATCCGAGCAGAACGGCTGTGCCCATGCCCGGCAACGCCTGCCGCAGGATTACATGGCGCATGGCCTCATACCTGGTTGTTCCCAGGGCGTACGCGGTTTCCCGCAACTGAGCCGGCACATGCTCCAGTACGCTGTTCATCGCCCGTACCATCACCGGTACCATTATGAACGTCAAGGCGATGATCCCGCCCGCCATGGAGGCATGCATGCCCAGGAATGTCATGATGATAAATCCAATCGCCCCGTATACTACTGAGGGAATTCCCCACAGTATGTCAAGTACCAGGTGTATGCAGCGCGCCAGACCCGCCCGCAGATAGTCTTTCTGCAGAGCCAGTGCCAATGGTATGCTGATAAAGCACGCCAGAATCGTCGCCCCGCCCGCCAGGCAGAACGACCCTACTATCGCGTTGGCTATGCCGCCCTCTTTCCCCAGGTAATACCCGCCGCTGGGGGTCGATGTTATCATCTCCCAGCTTAGGGCCGGGACTCCCCGTATTATTACTGCCGCAACGATGCACACCAGGCATCCCAGCATCCCCGCCAGCATGCCGGCCGCCAATGTTTTCCAGACAAATTCCGTGATCCGTCTTCTCCTCATTCCTGAATCTCCGTGTGTACCCGTCGTAAGATTACATGAGCCGATATATTCACCGTCGCGACTACTGCCAGCAGGATTAACGCGGCCAGCATTAAGGCCGATTCATACAAAGGGATTGACAGCATCTCTCCATAATTGTTTGCAATTAACGCCGGCAATGTGTATACCGGCTTGAACAGTGAGAGCGAGACATTCGCAACATTCCCCGCTACCATCATCACCGCCATGGTCTCCCCGAACGCCCGCGAAAGTCCCAGCATTACCGCTGCTACGATTCCCGGCCGCGCTATGCGCAGCAGAATGTGCCGGATCGTTTCCCAGCGCGTTGCCCCCAGCGCGATGACCGCTTCGCGCGCCTCAATCGGAATTGCTTCCAGTACTTC
>CAZCLS010000002.1:28597-31506 GCA_964499565.1 uncultured bacterium | reverse complement strand
ACCGCCAGTGTTCCGGTTATAAACGGCAATAGCCCGAATTCTCCCCGCAGCGGATGCCAGTCCTGGCTGCTCAAACACTGCCATAACGAATGTCGCGCCAGCAATGGTCGGGACTTCACGTATAATCCTGCCGTGATCAATCCCAGCGTTGCTACCGTCGCAAGAACCGGTATGCGCAACAGTATCGCGCTGAACTTGTCATAGTAAACTCGTTTCATTATTCCGTTACCAGCTTGACTGCTTCCACTATCTGTTCAGCTGATGGATTGATATAGCCGACACTGCCAAGCATCTTTTGTCCATCAGTTAATACCCAGCGCGTAAATCCCGCCGCGGCTCCTTTGAACTCTTGCCGTGTCACAAAATACAAGTCCCGCGCCGGTGGAGATGGATAGACTGCAGCTGTGATCGAAGCTATTATCTGCGCTTTGGTCGCTATCTGTTCGTTCGAGTCAACTGTCCCGTTTCCATTGCAGTCGATCGGTACCGTGATTATTCCCTTAATCATCTCGCCACTGTCCGCGTCATATGCGAAATTTAAATTGCAGTATCCGATCCCGGCCGGATCCTGCCGGACTGCTTCGACCACTCCCGGGTCTCCATACACGCCTGTGCCGTTTAAATCTTCCTGATGCCCTCCTAAAAATAAGGCCCAGGTTTCCGGCGCACCGGCCGCATCGGAACGGGTATACACGTTCAAAACCACGTTGCTGAAATCCACTTCAAATATCGCACCGCTGTGCGGCTCTTTTTTCATCCATACGTTCTGAAGCGCTTCCCGGGTCGCTCCGTGTTCCCGCAGATACGCCGCCAGCGGATGTTTCGCGTTTATAACGCATACTACCGCGTCTTTTGCTACCGGTACATATACCGCTCCCTTTTCAATTTCTACCGGGTATATTTCCCGCGATACCATACCAATGTCAACCATCCCGGATAATGCGTCGGCCATCCCTTTGCCCGCCCCACCGGCCGAGATGTCTATTCTGACTTCCGGATACAGTTTCTGGTACTCACCGGCCCACGCTACCGCCATGGGATACAAAGCCCAGGCTCCCGACAGTTTAATCGTTCCCGAGAATCTGTCTGCCGGTCTTTGTTCCCCGGACCGGCAGGCAGATAAAAAGAAAAGCACGACGATGATCATAAATGCCAGCACTGTTAGTATACGTATGTGTCTCATGTCATTCTCCTTGACTGTTACATATAATAATTGGTTTAGTATTCACTCATCCCTACCCCCTCGAAACCCCTCATTCCATACTTTGTCCACCTATTTTATATACTTTATAGACATTTGTCAAGCCTTTTTCTTTTTTGGATGGTTTTAGATGGAGGGAGATGATTTTCGGGAGGACTGTACCCGCCTATTTGCGCGACCGGTATTTGCGGTGGTCTATGCCGTATTTCTGCACCCGCAGCCCCATCAGCCGTTCAGTAATCCCGAGCTGCCGGGCGGCTTTGGCCATGATGCCGCGCGAGGATTTCAAGGCGTCGATTATCAAATCGCGTTCTATCCCCGCCAGGGTCTCATCCAGTGTTCCCGTATGGGTCGTGCCGCTGGCTTCGGCGGTCTGCAGGGTCGGGGGCAGGTGATGGCCGTGAATCACGTCCTCATCCGCCAGCAGCACTGCCCGTTCAACGCAGTTTTCCAGCTCGCGCACATTGCCGGGCCAGTGATAGCTCATCAGCATATCTATCGCGGGTGTCGATATGCGCCGCACATTCTTGCTATTGAGTCGGCTGTATTTTTCAACAAAAAAATCCGCTAAAAGCAGTATATCCGTTTTACGGTCGCGCAGAGGCGGGATATGTATGGGAAAAACATTAAGCCGGTAATACAAGTCCTGCCGGAAGCTGTCATCGCCGATCATTTCTTCCAGGTCCCGATTGGTGGCCGTGATGATTCGCACATCCACCTTTATCGTCTCGGTCGACCCGATCCGCTCAAACTCTCGCTCCTGCAAAACCCGCAGGACTTTCACCTGGGTTGAGGGCGAAAAGTCTCCGATTTCATCCAGAAAGATTGTCCCTCCCGATGCCAGTTCAAACCGCCCTTTACGGACCGACAGCGCGCCGGTAAACGCCCCTTTTTCATGGCCGAACAACTCGCTTTCAATCAGATTTTCAGGCAATGCGGCACAATTGACTTTAATAAATGGTTTGCCGGCGCGCGGGCTGTTATAATGAATGGCATGCGCTACCAGTTCCTTGCCGGTACCGCTTTCCCCGCGCAGCAAAACCGTCGCGTTACTTTTTGATACCTGGGCGATCAGATCATAGACGTCCTGCATGGGACTGGAGTTGCCGATAATATTAGCCGGCCGGAAGCGCTCTTTGAGTTCCTGCTGCAGCCGCACATTTTCATCCAGCAGCCGTTTGCGCTCCTCCTCGATCCTCTGCCGCAAATGAACCGACTGGGCTATCAGGGATGCGATGATCGACAACAGCCGGACATCTTCGGTTAATGACACGCTTTCATCGAAAAGACGGTCGGCACTTAATGCGCCGATAGATTCGTTGCCTATTTTAATTGGCACGCAGATGAATGATACATCCTTTTTTCGCAGGTCTTTGCGCGCCCCGGTTTTGTCCAGAAACAACGGGTCATCCGCTATCCGCGGCACAACGGCAGGCAGGCCGGTCTGGACAACTTTGCCCGTGATGCCTTCACCCAGGCGGTAGGTGCCGCGGTTGATCTGGGTTGAGGATAAGCCGTACGCGGCGTCAATGGTTATCTCGCCGGTTTCCCGGTTGAAGAGTGCGATCGTACCGCGCAGCATGCCCATTTTTTCCGCTATGATACTGAGCAGCGGCCCGAACACATTCTTCAGGTCCAGGCTTTTATCCAGCATCTGACTGATCTCGAACAGCAGTGACAGTTCGATATTTTCCTTGCGCAGTGAATG
>CAZCLS010000002.1:22609-28497 GCA_964499565.1 uncultured bacterium | reverse complement strand
GCTCGTCGCAATGGCCCTGAACCTGCAGCAGGACGGTAGGATATTGGCTCAGGAATCCTGCTACGCCCTGCAGAATTGCTGCCTCGTCCGGTAGAATTTCCGCGCTGTCATAGGCGAAGTGTATGTCGCGCAGCGCGGTGCGTGAGGCCGCGGCGATTTCAGGTGGTAATGCTATCGATCCGGCTTCTACAAATGATACATCTCCGCCCGGTTGCACTATATCAATCACATCCTGCTCTCCGGGTTGTATGGCAATATCATCAGGAATTGTTGTCCGGGGAAATGATTCTTCTGTCGGCACGGTCTCGCAGCCGCATAAAATGCATACCAACCCAATTCCCATACATACTTTCCACATACGTTTTTCCTCAGCGATCGGTTTTTATTGACGGGACATAAATGGTCTGCCCGATATCCAGCATTTTCTGGTCTGAAATATCCGGATTGACATTCAGAATATCCTGGATGGCGACATTATAATCCCGGGCGATTTTCCATAACGTTTCCCCGGAGACAACCTGGTGCTTATAGACATTGACATAATCGATATCATCCCGCGACGGAGTTCCCGTTCGTTTGATTGGAGTCGCGGTTTCGGTTTTCTGCGTATTTCCTCCCGCGGGCGCAGTGGCTTTTGCGGGCGCCGAACTGCCCAGGGTCCGTATGCTCCGTTCCAGCCGGTCTGTTTTGTCAAGATTGGCATTCAATTGAACCTGAAGCGCCTTGGATTCATTCCGCAGTGTTGTCAGGTCTTTGGCAACATTTTTTTGCAGATCGGTATTAGCCTGTTCAACCGTTTTAACTACTTTACTGATCGTCTGGTTCATACGCTCGATTTCCGCCGCATTGGCCTTCGTGATGTTATCAATCGCGGCCTGGATTTCATTCTGACTGACGCGGGCATTCAGTTGCGCATTGATTTTTTTGAGGGTTTCAGTGATAGTTGCCTGGTCTTGCCGGATCACGTTCTGCACATGCAGATTTTCGCGTTCAACCACTGCTATCTTGGTTTGAATGTCTTCGACACTCTGACTGATCGATTTGGTTTTGTCTTCCAGTGAACGTACATCGCTGCGCACCTGGGCCAATTGCGTAGTGACCGGCGTCATCGTATCAGGTTTCGTGGTTGCACATCCGGCAACCACAAGCGACAGCGCCAGTAGTACGTGAAAAACTCCTGCTATTTTCATTGTTCAGCTCTGCTGAGATTTAACGGCCGGTCAGACCGATTTTAAAATGGGCCCGTCTGTTCCTGGCCCAGGCCGTCTCGCTGTTTCCGGGATCGGCAGGCTGCTCCTCGCCAAAACTGATCGTATACAGGCGATTGGGATTGATCTGCAGGTCGGCCAGGAATGAGCGTACCGCGCTGGCGCGCCGTGAGCCTAATGCCATGTTGTATTCTTCCGTGCCGCGCTCATCGCAATGCCCGCCGATCTGCAGCAGCACGCTGGGATAGCGCGAGACAAAGCCTGCTACCTGTTGCAGTATGGCGGCTTCATTCGGCAGTATTTCCGAACTGTCATAGGCAAAATGCACATCGCGCAGCACTGCCTGCGCGTCCGCCGCTAACTGCGGGTCCAACGCCGCCAGTGACGGATCATTCGGGTCGACAAACATCGCGCCGCCCGCCACGGGCAATCCTAAATCGCCCGACCAGCGCTCGGCCGCAAGGTCTGTTGCCGGTATTATCGCCGGATCTACCGCCCCCAGATCGAACGCGCTGCCGTCCAGGGTGGTTAAATCATCGCCGGTGGAAGGAGTTTTACATCCTGCCAGGACTGCTACTATTACTACTGCCAGCAAAATTTTCCACATACTATCCTCCCTCATGTGTTTGGTATATTTGTGTGCAACCATATGTCCGCTTCTCTGGTGCGGTTATTGAGAACGCCTCTTAATTATAACACATTCGTTTTCAATTGTAAATCGTGCTATTGTACTATTTTAAATATTTCAAGAAGATGAATTTTCGCTTTCGCAAATGGTCCGGCTATTTTCGTCCAGAATTTCAAATCGCAGCCAGCGGGTTTTTTCAGGCATCACGTCAGCAAAACGGTCAGCCCATTCCACCAGGATCACTCCCCCTGCCGCACAATAGTCATCCCAGCCTATGTCATATATTTCCTCCGCATTCTTCAGACGGTAGAAATCAAAATGATATATTGGTACCCGTCCTTCCCGGTATTCCTGCACAAGCGTAAACGTCGGACTGCCCTGGAAACGGCAGCCATCCACATGCAGCGCTGACAGGATTCCTTTCGCGAAGGTTGTCTTGCCCGATCCGAGTGTTCCCGCCAGCCCGACTGCCGTGCCAGCTTTGAGGCTGGCGGCAAATTCCCGCGCGGCGGCATTCGTTTCTTCAAGCGAATGTGTTTCTACCTTAAAGCTCAAAATGTTCAAATCCTTGCGGTTCAAGTTCTCTGCCGTCAAGCAGCACACCGGGTGTTCCGTCCCGCACTGTTCCTATTATATGGATCGGCCGCCCGCACGCCGCGGCATACGCTTCCTGCGCCTCCCGGTTTAATACCTTCGGGTCAAACACGCATAGCAATTCGAAATCCTCGCCATCCCGGCAGGCGCCTTCAAGACTGCTGCCCTCAGAGATGGGCAGCGCCGCGGAATCGATACACAACCGCACAGTGCCGGCCGCGGCCATACGCGTGCCATCCTTCGCCAGCCCGTCGCTCAAGTCCATCATCGCCCGCGGACGGGCATGCCGTACCAGCCAGCGTGCTTCCCGCAGCCGCGGCTGCACGTTCAGGTGCCTGCCGCTCCGCAGCGATCCTCCTAAAGGTCCGGTTACCGCGATTATGTCTCCTGCTTGTGCCCCGGAGCGATAACAGACCAGTTCCCGTTCGACATAGCCCGTCATGGTAATTGAAAGAGATAAGGCCGGTCCGCCAACCGTGTCTCCGCCTATAACAGAGACGTTAAACGCAGCTGCGGCCTGTTTGATTCCTTCCAGCAGTTCAACCAGGTAGGCGGCCGGCAGCGAAGCCGGTACGGTGGCCGCTACTAACGCGTATGTCGGCACTCCTCCCATGGCGGCAATATCACTGACATTAACCGCTATCGCCTTCCAGGCAACCTGCCCGGCCGGCGTGCCGGGCTCGAAATGCGTGCCGGATACCAGGGCGTCGACCGTGATCAGCTCGAATAACCGCGGATCAGCCGTAGTCAATACCGCGGCATCATCGCCGATCCCGCACACAATGCCGGTTTCTGTTTCGCTGTCGTATGAAAACAACCGCCTGGCAAGCTGCAGAACCTGCTCTTCGGTACATTGATTCGATGCTGCCGGCATAACGTTACCGGGGAGTAATCATGATGGTTACGGGATTGCGGGCGAACTCATTGGTAAACCGTTGGCAGTCCGCCTCCGTACAGGCGCGTATCATTGCTTCAAACGTTTCTTTTCCGGCGGCCGGATACCCGAACATTTCCCGCCGGACAATATCCTCCAGTACCGCGCCGGTATCGATCGATCTCAGGGCGAATTCATCCAACGCGCGCCGGCGCGCCACGGGCAGTAACCCGCCTGCCGCAAGTTCCGCGCACGCCGACCGGAACACCGCCTGCAGCCGCGTCTTGGCATCCGGCGTTACGGATGCCGGAACGGTTATGTACGCGTATACCCAGCCGACATCATAGCCCGTGAATTCTTCCGCAGTATAATCCGTCAAAATCCGGTTGCCGAACGAATCTTTCCATTCCGATCCCAGCTGATCGAGTTTTCCCAAAAGTGCGGCCTGTGCCAGGCGGGTAAACACCGGCGGATAATTGGTATTCTGATAGCCCGGAGCCTGGGTGCCGCACACGATAATCGATTCAGGATTGATAGATGTATACAGCCGCGTGTACGCCCCGGTTCTGGCCGGCTCCTGCGGCAGCCGCACTGTCAGGTAGGGTTGCACGGTACTGATCTCGAAACGGGAAGACTGGCGCAGAAAATCTTCGCTTTTGGGTGTGTCACGGTAGTTCCGGAATGCCCGTTCTATTTCATTCCTTATTTGTTCTTCATCAACATCTCCGGACACGATCAGCAGTGAATTGCGCGGTGAAACAAAATCTGTATGCAGCGCTTTTATATCCCGCGTTTCAAAATGCTTCAGGTTGGCTGCCGTTCCGTAGCGGTTAAAGCGCAAAGGCTGGACCGCAAACAGCGATTCCCGAAAAACAAAATCAACCATTTCAGGTATATTGGTCGGCAGCCCGCTCAGCTTGTCTATCAGCCGCGACCGGCAAAAGGCCAGCATTTCGTTGTCTATCATCGGCTCTGCCCAGGCCTCGCATAAGAGCGACGCGGCGCGGACCGCCTGCTCTGGCGGACTGGCCCCCCGCAACATAAAACTCTGGTTGCCGCAAACCGCTTCCGGCGTCATGCCGATCGACCGGCAGGAACTGACGTATCCCTCGCGCCCTGACCGCATGCTTCCCGCACTCAAACTGACGCCCAGCATCGAAAAGATTCCATTGTTGACCGCGGTTTCACACCACAGTCCGCCGCTGCTGACAAAAACGAACCTGACTAACGGTTCATGCGGATTACGCCGGAATATCAGCGTTACCCCGTTTTCGAGTACTATCCGCCGGACCGGGTACATCGTGGTTCCGATCAATGAACGCTCATCCAGCAGGATACTCCTGGCAGGCACATCCTCTTTTCCCGCCAGTTGCGGTTCCGGCGAAAGGATAACTGTCGTTAACCGGCTGGGATGCAGATACTGTTTTATCACCATCCGCATGGATTCCGGCGTGACCATTGTCCACCGTTCAGCGCGCGTCGCGGGAAAATGCGGATTGCCCAACCGCACTACCGCCCGACCGACTTCCCCGGCAACGAAGGCGGGATCCGAGCGGCGGCCCAGAAACGCTGTTGTCATCAGCGCCGCCCGCGCCGATATCTCGTCCCGGTCCCACTTGCGCGACGAGAGCCCCGTCAGCCAGTCGGCCAGATCACGCGCGCTGCCCGGCGCTGTCTGCGGGTCGGCTGCGTAGGTTATCACAAGCGCCCGTCTGCTGCGGGCCGGCGAAAGCAGTGAAACGGCGATATCGGCTGCATCCGGACTGCGCAGATGCAGCACGCGGGCAATTTCTTCCCGGCGCGTTTCCAGCATCGCTGCCAGCACATCCAGAACAGCGCCTTCCTGCGCCCCTTCTTCCATAGTCGTAAACCCGACACTCACATAACTCTGCGTCACATCCGCGTGCGTTTCCAGCCAGCGCGGATTGGTCTGTTCCGGACTTTCATAGCGCGGCGGTAATGCCGCGCTTTTGCGGGCCATTGCCCCAAACATCCCGTTCGCCAATCGCATAGTCTCACTCGTGTCGATATCTCCGGCAAGTATGATTATGCAATTGTCGGTCACGTAATACTTTTCATAATACGACACCAGGTCTTCCCGCTCCAACGCCGAAAACAGGGTGTGATCTCCCCGCAGAGGAAAGCGGATCGGTTCCCACATATACGCCGCCCGGCGAAACAGCGTGTCACGCTGATACGCCCCGTTCTTGCGGTCGAGCGTGAGTTCATGGCTGATGCGGTCACGCACCTCCCGCCACTGTTTACGCTGGAATTTTTCCGCGCTCAATGCCGTAGCCAGCTCCTTGATTGCCTGCGGCAGCCGGTCCCTGACCGTTACCAGCGAAAAAGACATAATATCAAAATCTATCTCCGCCTTAAGCCCCTGCAACGCCGGCCGGTTGGTCGCTGAACCTGCCGCCGATTCAATGCTGGCCATGATCATCTGCTGCACGGCATAGGCCAGTCCCGAACCAGCGGCTTCTTCTTCGCCGATAATGCCGCCGCGCACGTAAACCGTCAGCGCCACGACTGGCGCCTGGGGTACTTCTACAATGTGCATTTCCAGGCCGCGTTCGGATATGTC
>CAZCLS010000002.1:20968-22509 GCA_964499565.1 uncultured bacterium | reverse complement strand
AAGCTCCGTTGCCAGTTCCATGATTGCTCCCATGCATGCCGGCTCGGCATCGTGAAAAAGCTCAATATGCCGTTTGGGAATAACCAGCACATGCCCCCGCGCGATCGGCATTATATCCAGAAATCCCAGAGCCTGGTCGGTTTCCGCCAGCTTGTAACAGGGTATCTCTCCCGCCGCTATTTTACAGAAAATACAGTCCATACTCAGGCTCCTCTGTTTGTTGTGTCGTAATCTGCAGGGATTTGTCGTAGTGTTGAAATTATGACAAATGACAGCTGATTTGTCAATATTACCAAAAAAACCGCGCGGTGATTTCCGCGCGGTTAATTGTGTGTGCCGGTTTGTTTGCCCTCTTATTTGCTCAGTATTTTTTCCTGGACTGATTTGGGTACCGGATCGAAATGATCGGGCTCCATCGAATAATTTGCCCGGCCGCTGCTGAGCGAGCGCACCGCCGTGGCATACCCGAACATATCCGCCAGGGGCACGTGCGCCCGGATTACCTGCAAATTGCCGCGCGGGATGATTTCCCGGATCTTTGCCCGCCTGCTGTTCAGGTCCCCGATTACATCTCCTAAAAATGAGTCCGGCGTGGTTACTTCCACTTTCATTATCGGTTCCAGTATCACCGGTCCCGCTTTTGTTATGCCGTCTTTGAAGGCAAACGATCCCGCCATTTTAAATGCCATCTCCGAACTGTCCACTTCATGAAACGATCCGTCGAACAGTGTCGCCCGGAAATCGGTCGTCGGATAGCCTGTCAGCACGCCGCTCATTGCCGATTCGCGGATGCCATGCCCGACCGCGGGTATATATTCGCTCGGAATTGAACCGCCTTTGATTTCGTTCACAAACTCTACGCCGCTGCCGCGTTCCAGCGATTCAAACTTGACTTCCACATCCGCGTACTGCCCTTTGCCGCCGCTCTGCCGGACAAACTTGGCCCGCACACTGCTCGTGCCGGTTATGGTTTCCTTGTACGCCACCTGCGGCCGCCCGACATTCGCGTCAACCTTGAATTCCCGGATCAAACGGTCCTTGATGATTTCCAGGTGCAGCTCGCCCATGCCGGATATAATTGTCTGTCCCGTATCCTGGTTGGTGCTTACCCGGAACGTCGGGTCCTCTTCCGACAAGCGCCCCAGCGCTTCACTCAACTTGTCCCGGTCCGCCTTGGTTTTGGGCTCGATAGCAAGTGATATCACCGAATCCGGCACACTCAGCGTTTCCAGCAATATCGTGTGATTCTCGCTGCAGAGCGTGTCTCCCGTGCGGACATTCTTTAATCCGACTACCGCCGCGATTTCACCCGCGAATATTTCTTCCAGTTCCTTGCGGTCGTTAGCATGCATCTGCAGTATTCGCCCTATCCGTTCCCGCTTTTTGGTCGTGGCATTATACACCTGGTGCCCTTTCTTCAGATGCCCCGAGTATACCCGGAAATATGTCAGCTTGCCGACATACGGGTCTGTAACAATTTTAAATGCCAATGCGGCGAACGGAGCGGTGTCATCCGTCAGACACTCTTCCTGTTCCCCTTT
>CAZCLS010000002.1:16950-20868 GCA_964499565.1 uncultured bacterium | reverse complement strand
CGGCCGGGATTTCTTCAACACTGTACATGTTGTCTTTGAGCTCCTCGTGCCACATATACGCTTTCTCTTCAATCAGGTCTATCACGCCTTTAAATTTGTCTTCAGCCCCGACCGGTACCTGGATCGCTACCGCATTTGTGTTCAACTGCAGCCTCATCTGCTCTATCGTGCCGAAAAAATCCGCCCCGACCCGGTCCATTTTATTGACAAACGCTATGCACGGAACATGGTATTTCTGAGCCTGGCGCCAGACCGTTTCCGATTGCGGCTCGACACCACCTACCGAGCAGAAAACCGCTATGGCTCCGTCCAGAACACGCAATGACCGTTCCACCTCGATCGTAAAATCAACATGCCCGGGCGTGTCGATGATGTTGATCCGGTGTTCGCGCCAGAAACAGGTTGTCGCGGCCGATGTGATTGTGATCCCGCGCTCCTGTTCCTGTATCATCCAGTCCATGACCGCTGTGCCGTCATGAACTTCACCGAGTTTATACGTCACCCCGGTGAAATAGAGGATTCGTTCGGTCGTTGTCGTTTTACCGGCATCAATGTGGGCCATAATGCCGATATTGCGCATGCGTTCCAGAGAAATTTCTCGTGCCATACGTTCGTACCTGTATACAATTAGGTTGCTTCAACATATAAACCCGCCTGGTCATCGTCTGACTCAGGCGGGTTTATCTATAGTCAGAATGTACTACTACCAGCGGTAGTGTGCAAACGCGCGGTTGGCTTCCGCCATCCGGTGGGTGTCGTCCCGTTTTTTGATCGCATTCCCTTCGCCTTTGTAGGCATCGGCAAATTCCTGGGCCAGGGCCCGGGCCATCGGCACGCCTTTCTTTGAACGTGCGAAACTGATCAGCCACCGGATCGCCAGAGCGTCCTGCCGATACGTCGGTATTTCCACCGGTATCTGGTAGGTCGCTCCTCCTACCCGTCGTGAACGGACTTCCACCACCGGCCGGACGTTGTCGAGCAGCTTGCTGAATACCTGCTGCGCGTCAGCCGCTCCGACCCGTTTGGTTGCCTGCGTTAAGGCGTCATAAAATATTTTCTGGGCAATTGATTTCTTGCCGTCGTTCATGATGCTGTTGATGAACTTCGCCACCACCTTGTTCCGATATAATGGGTCGGGCGTGACTTCTCTGCGTTGTGCTTTTCGTCTTCGTGCCATACTAGTGTCTGGTGCTACTTGTTATACGTATATTCGTTATGCTTTCGGCCGCTTCGCGCCGTACATTGAACGACTCTGTTTGCGCTTGTCCACTCCCGATGTGTCCAGTACGCCACGGATTATATGATAGCGCACTCCCGGTAAGTCCTTGACGCGCCCGCCGCGTACCAGTACGATCGAGTGTTCCTGAAGATTATGTCCTTCCCCCGGTATATACGCCGTCACTTCGTGCCCGTTTGACAACCGTACGCGCGTAACTTTCCGGAGCGCCGAGTTCGGCTTCTTCGGGGTGCGGGTGGTTACCACCAAACATACCCCGCGCCGCTCGGGACAGCGCTGCAATGCCGGAGATTTTGTGCGTTTCTTTATCTGTTTACGCCCTTTCCGAACAAGCTGATTAATTGTCGGCATACTACTCCTTCTCTTGTGTATTATTCATTATAGCAATTATCCCTGTCGTTTGACAGTCATCAGCGGTCTTCGGCCGTCCGTTCTTCGCCTTCCTGCGATTCTGCCGTGTACCCGCTTACTCCCTGAATTATATTCTCTACATCCACCAGCACCGATTCTTCCTCGTCTTCCTCAAACGTCAGGAAGGTCGACCCGGTATCCGATATCCTGCCCATGTATAATTCATCCATGTTCTCAAATCCGCGCCGCAGCCGCTCGGCCGTAAACCCTGTGCCCGACGGCACGACATGGCCCATGATGATGTTTTCCTTGAAGCCTAACAGGTAGTCTGTTCTGCCCGTCGCCGCCGCTTCCGTCAGTACCCGCGTGGTTTCCTGGAACGAGGCCGCCGATATAAAGCTCGCCGTGCTCAGTCCCGCCTTGGTTATTCCCTGCAGTACCGGCGACGCCTGCGCCGGCCGGCCCGGCGGGTCTAAACTCGCTACCCGGTTGTTCTCCTGGTCGAATACCCGCCGCTCTACTTCGTCATCATACAGGAACTGCGTGTCGCCCGGATCAGTTATTTTTACCTTCCGCAGCATCTGGCGCAGGATTACTTCTACATGCTTGTCATTGATTTCTACTCCCTGGAACCGGTATACTTCCTGTATCTGGTCCAGTAAATAACTCTGCAGCTCTTTCATACCGCAGATTTCCAGCAGTTCGTGCGGCGCTACGGCGCCCTCGGTCAACTGCTGCCCTTTGCGCACATGCTCGCCCCGGGTCACGATCAGATGATGCCCCAGCGGTATCAAGTGCTCAATCTCTTCTCCCGTCGTTTCACTGCGGACTATTACCTTGCGGTGCCCGCGCACCAGCCCTTCCGCAAATTCTATGATCCCGTCGATCCTCGCTATCTCCGCCGTGTCTTTCGGCTTGCGCGCTTCAAATAATTCTTCTATGCGCGGCAGACCTCCCGTAATATCTTTTGTCGTTGATACTTTCCGCGGCGTTTTCGCTATCAGTTCTCCCGCTTCCACCGACTGCCCGTTTTCCACGATAATATGCGCGTTGGAAGGAATCGGATAATATCCCAGCGGCTCATCGTTCTCGATATCTTTCAACAGTATCTGGGGATGCAGATTCTCGCGTGATTCCAAAATCACGGTTTCATACATTCCCGTCGATTCGTTGCGCTGGCGCGTCATGGTTATCCCTTCGATAATTTCATGGTATTCCACGCGCCCCTTGGCTTCACTGTAAATCGATACACTGTACGGATCCCAACTCACAAACCGGACTCCTTTCTTCACCGCGTCCCCATCCTTGGCCGTTACCAGCGCGCCGATGGTCAGCGGGTACCGCCCTATCTCTTTGCCCTCTTTGCTATGCAGTGTGATAAATCCGTTCTTGTTCAGTACGCGCGTGCCTTCTTTCGTTTCTACCGTGCGTACATTGTGGAATTTCAGCGTTCCCGGCTTCTCCGCCTCATGATAGGGATGCGCCACTTCCGCGCTGGCCGTACCGCCGATGTGGAAGGTTCTCATCGTCAGCTGCGTGCCCGGTTCGCCGATCGACTGCGCGGCGATAATTCCCACCGGTATACCCTGCTCTACCAGCTTCTGCCGCGATAAATCCATGCCGTAACAGCGCGCGCAAACCCCATACGGCGTTTCACACGTCAGTACCGAACGGATCGTTACCTGGTTGATATCATAATCATCTATTTTCCGCGCCTCATCGGCTGTAATCACTTCTCCGGCTTTCAGAATCGCCGTGCGCGTACCGGGCTCGTACACATCGTACAAAGCCACCCGCCCGATAATCCGTTCGGAAAGCGGCACAACGACTTCATTGCCTTCTTCTATCGCCGATACCGTGATGCCGTTAGGTGTCTGACAGTCCATCTCCGTGATTATCATGTCATGCGCCACATCCACCAGTCGCCGCGTCAGATATCCCGCGTCAGCCGTCTTTAACGCCGTGTCTGCCAATCCTTTTCGCGCCCCGTGCGTCGATATGAAGTATTCAAGCATGCTCAATCCCTGCTTGAAGTTCGATGTGATCGGCGTCTCAATAATTTCGCCCGATGGTTTCGCCATCAGCCCGCGCATACCGGCTAACTGCTTGATCTGAGCCCGCGATCCGCGCGCCCCGGAGTCTACCATCATATGCACCGGATTGAGCTCCTGTCGCTTTTCGTTGTTTCTGCTCAGGTTTTCGTACAACTCGTTTGAAATCTGCTCCGTCGTGTGTGTCCAGATGTCAACAATCATGTTGTAGCGCTCGTTCTCCGTAATTACGCCCGCCTTGTACTGGTCCGATACCCGCGTGACATCCTGGTTCGCTTC
>CAZCLS010000002.1:0-16850 GCA_964499565.1 uncultured bacterium | reverse complement strand
TCTAATGCCCGGTGTACTTCTTCCGGTGAGAGTACTCCCACTTTCGGCTTCAGGTGCTCAGCCAGCCATGGTTCTTTCGTCAGGTAATATACTCCCAGCACGATATCCTGTGTCGGGGTCATGATCGGTTTTCCCGAGGCCGGAGAAAATATGTTGTTTGTGGCCAATATCAGGTTCTTAGTCTCCCAGATCGCCTCGCGTGACAGCGGTATGTGCACCGCCATCTGGTCACCGTCAAAGTCCGCGTTGAACGCGCTGCACACCAACGGATGCACCCTGATCGAATTCCCTTCAATCAGTACCGGCTCAAACGCCTGTATCCCCAGCCGGTGAAGTGTCGGCGCCCGGTTCAGCATAACGGCATGCCCTTTCGTCACTTCTTCCAATATGTCCCAGACTTCATCCTCGCCCCGCTCAATCAGTTTTTTTGCGGCGCGGATGGTATGTACAGATCCGCGGTTTTTCAGCTCGCGAATGATAAACGGTTCAAAAAGCTGCAAGGCCATCTTCTTGGGCAGCCCGCACTGGTGTATCTTTAATTCCGGCCCGATCACAATCACCGACCGGCCCGAATAGTCTACCCGCTTGCCTAACAGATTCTGCCGGAAACGGCCCTGTTTTCCCTTGAGATTGTCACTTAACGATTTAAGCGGCCGGTTGGACGGCCCCGTTACTATGCGCCCGTGCCGTCCGTTATCTATCAGAGCGTCTACCGCTTCCTGCAGCATCCGCTTCTCATTGCGGATTATCACTTCCGGCGTGCGCTGGCTCAGCAGCAGTTTCAACCGGTTGTTGCGGTTAATTACCCGCCGGTACAGGTCGTTCAGGTCCGATGTCGCAAACCGCCCGCCTTCCAGCGGCACTAACGGCCGCAGATCCGGCGGCAGAACCGGTACGACTTCCAGTACCATGTGCTCCGGTTTGTTGCCCGATTGACGGAACCCTTCTATGATTTTTAACCGCTTGGCAATCTTCTTGCGGACTTGCTTCGATTTGGTACGCATCATCTTTTCGTACAGCTCTTCCGCCACCTGGTCCAAATTGACTTCCGCCAGTGCGCGCCGGATTGCTTCGGCTCCCATGCCGACTTCAAAGGATGTTCCGTATTTTTCACGGAATTCGTCCAGCTGAGATTCATTGATCAACTGGCATTTGTTCAGATTGGTATTGCCCGGGTTAAGCACTATGTAATCTTCAAAGTAAATTACCCGCTCTAATCCCCGAATCGTCATGTCGATCACCGCGCCAATTCGCGACGGCATCGTTTTGTAAAACCAGATGTGCACGACTGGAGCCGCTAACTCTATATGCCCCATGCGCTCCCGACGCACCTTGGCTTGGGCCACTTCCACACCACAACGATCGCAGACTATGCCGCGGTATTTGATGCGCTTGTATTTTCCGCAGGCGCATTCCCAGTCCTTTACCGGCCCGAATATCCGCTGGCAGAACAACCCGCCCGGCTCCGGCTTGAATGTCCGGTAGTTGATCGTTTCAGGGTTCTTAACCTCCCCGTGAGACCAGGACCTGATCGTGTCCGGAGACGCAATCTGTATAGTGACTTTATCAAACTGCGACTGAATTACCGGCCTGTCCGGCATATCCTGCGCGCTTTTGCTGACACTCGGGTACATGGTAAATTCGTTGCTGTGTTCGTCTGCTGCCATATATACTACCTATGGTTGCACCATGAAGGTTATTATGCTTCTTTTTCCGTGCGTACATCAAGACATGCCGCCCGTAATTCCTTGACCAGCACGTTGAACGATTCCGGCGTCTGTGCTTCCAGGCCGCAATCGCCTTTGATAATCGATTCATACATCTTTAAACGCCCGTTTACATCGTCCGACTTAACTGTCAGCATCTCCTGCAGTGTATAAGCCGCTCCGTATGCCTCCAGCGCCCATACTTCCATCTCGCCAAAACGCTGTCCGCCCGACTGGGCTTTGCCGCCCAGCGGCTGCTGCGTTACCAGCGAATATGGCCCCGTCGCGCGGGCATGTATCTTGTTCGCCACCAAGTGGCCCAGCTTCATCATGTAGATGCTGCCTACCGTCACCTTCTGGAAAAACGCTTCCCCCGTCCGGCCGTCATACAAGATTACTTTGCCGTCCTCCGGCAGTTCCGCCTTCTTCAGTAGTTTGCGAATCTCAAGCTCCGATATGCCGTCAAATACCGGCGTCGCTATCTGCAGCCCAAGCGCCTTCGCTGCCCAGCCTACATGCGTTTCCAATATCTGTCCAACGTTCATTCGTGACGGTACTCCCAGCGGATTTAACACTATTTCCACCGGCGTTCCGTCCTCAAGAAACGGCATGTCCTCTTCCGGCATGATCTTCGCGATAACTCCCTTGTTACCATGTCGACCGGCCATCTTGTCTCCTACCTGCAGCCGCTGCTTGGTCGCTATATATACCCGCACAAGTTTCAATATCCCGTGCTCGAGCTCGTCGCCGCGACGTACGTATTCAACTTGCCGGTAATACTGCGTATTCACCGTCTCAAGCTTGAATTCAAATTCGTAATGTATTCCGTTAACCTGCCGGGCAAACGCCTCGTCTTCCGCTACCAGCCCCAGCAAACGCTGGCGCTCCATGCGCAGGGCAAGTTCCGGGCTCACTTTCTCTCCCGCTGCCGCCAGGGTTTCTCCCGTTATTTCATCTATTATGTCGCCGTTCAGCGCCTGCTCGAATACCTGCGCCAGCTTGTTCTTGCGCCAGGCTAATAACTCGCGCTCGGCTTGCACAAATTCCGTGTGCGCTTCCTTTACCATCTTCTTTTCCTGCGATTTGTCGCGCGTCGTGTCGTTCAGCCTGCGCCGGAATACATCTATGTGCATCACGATCCCGCTGGTTCCCGCCGGTACGCGTAAACTGGCGTCGCGGACATCGGCCGCCTTTTCTCCGAAAATCGCCTTTAACAGCCGCTCCTCCGGGCTCAGCTCCGTCTCGCTCTTGGGCGTTATCTTTCCTACCAGGATGTCTCCCGGCTCTACTTCTGTCCCGGGCAGTACTATACCTTCCGCGTCCAGCTTCGCTAATGACGTTTCTCCCACGTTCGGTATGTCCCGTGTCGTCTCTTCCCGGCCCAGCTTGGTGTCGTTTACGGTCACTTCAAAACTTTCTATGTGCAGCGACGTGTACATGTCTCCTTTCAACATCCGCTCGCTGACGAGTATCGCGTCCTCGAAATTATATCCCTCCCACGGCATGAATGCCACCATCACGTTGCGCCCGAGCGCCAGTTCGCCTTCGCTCGTTCCCGGGCCGTTGGCTATCACTTCGCCTTTCTTCACCCGTACTCCCGGCTTTACCGCCGGCTGCTGGTTGATCGTTGTTCCCGCGTTCGATCGCTCGAATTTCTGAAGCCGGACTTCCTGGATGTCTCCCGTCTCATTATTCTCGATAACGATCATCGACGCGTCCGATTTTTTCACAATCCCGTCAAATGCTGCCAGAATAACCGCTCCGCTCTCGCGGGCCACCACGCCTTCCAATCCCGTGCCGACCAGCGGCTGCTCCGTTACAAGCAGCGGTACTGCCTGGCGCTGCATGTTCGATCCCATTAACGCGCGGTTGGCATCGTCATGCTCCAGAAACGGTATCAAGCCCGCCGCGATCGATACTACCTGCTTCGGCGACACGTCTATGTATTCTACGTCCTTGGCCGTCGCTAACACGAAATCTCCCGCTTTGCGGCTCATCACTTCCGGTCGCACGAAATATCCGTTTTTATCCAGCGGCGCGTTCGCCTGTGCAATCGTATAGTGCTCTTCCTCATGTGCTGTAAGATAATCAACTTCATCTGGCTGCACCTGCCCTTTCTTTACCCGGATATACGGTGTTTCCAGAAATCCCAGGTCGTTTACCCGGGCATAGGTGCTCATCGACGAAATTAATCCGATATTCGCGCCCTCAGGCGTCTCAATCGGACATATCCGGCCATAATGGCTGCTGTGCACGTCGCGCACCTTGAATCCTGCCCGGTCCCGGTTTAATCCTCCCGGCCCCAGGGCCGACAAACGCCGCTTGTGTGTCAACTCGGCTAATGGATTGAGCTGGTCCATGAATTGTGACAACTGCGACCGCCCGAAGAAATCTCGCAGAAGATTTGTCAGAATACGCGGGTTAACCAGCTTTTCCGGCATCGGTATGTCCCCGCCCTGGGCCTGGCTCATCCGGTCGCGCACATATCGCTCCAGCCGTACAAGCGCGCCCCGGCACTGATTCATCACCAGTTCTCCAACCGGGCGTACCCGCCGGTTGCCCAGATGGTCTATGTCATCCAGTTCAACCGTCTGATTATACAGCGATGATTTTTTATTGCCGCCGCGCAGGTCAAGCAGATAGCCGACCGCGGCGATTATATCTTCTTCAGTAAGGGTTGTTTTGGCCAGCGAATCCGTCTCAATCGGCAATCCCAATTTCTTGTTCAGTTTGTATCGGCCTACCGCACCCAGATCATACGTGGCTTTGTCGAAAAATAACCGCTTCAGAAGCGATTCGGCGTTCTGCAGTACAATCGGTTCTCCCGGCTGCAGGCGGGCGTATATCTCGCGTAACGCCCGTACCCGGTCAACCGCGTATTCTTCACGTTTCAGCATCTGAAGGATAGGCGAATCTTTGCTCGCGCCTGCCAGTGTTTCAACTTCCTTTATACCGGCTTCTACCAGTTCTTTAATCTTTTCCTCGTCAAGTTCATCAAGCGCCTTAGCCAGTATTTTTCGTCCGGATGTGCTTTTTACGTCCTTGGCCAGTATTTTGTTCTGCGCCCGCTTTGCTCCGCTCTGCGTACCGAGTCCGACCACCGCTGTCTTGTAAAAAAGTCCCGCGATCTGCTCGTCTGTTTCAAATCCCAGGGCCCGCATCAATGTCGTTACCAGTATCCGCCGCCGCTTGTGCCGGCGGTCTACACTGACATATATGTTGTCGTTCATGTCGAACGTCGCTTCAAGCCAGGTGCCCCGGTACGGTATGATCGTAAACGTATACAGGTACATCCCCGTCGGATGCTGGGCGCGGTCATAGGATATCCCCGGCGAACGTTGCAGCTGGCTCACAATTACCCGCTCCACCCCGTTTATGACAAACGTCCCGTTATCCGTCATCAGCGGGATCATGCCCAGGTATACACTCTGCTCCTTCATGACATCATTCGGCCCTTTTATTCGCAGTGTCACTTTCAGAGGCGCCTGATAGGTCATGCCACGCCGTTTACACTCGACAATATCATATTTGGGCACGCCGAAGGAATAATGCACAAAATGCATCTCCAGCTTGCGGGATATGCTTACTACCGGGAAAATTTCATTGAATAGTGCCTGCAACCCGATGCTCTTTCGCTCCTCGGGCAGCAAATCTCTTTGCAGAAACTCTTCATATGATTTCCGTTGCACTTCCGTCAGCGGCGGAAGCGGAACGACATCTTTCAGTTTTCCGTAATATTCGCGCATGGTCAACCGTAATTCAGTTAAAGTACAAAGCACGCTGGCCAATGACGGTTCAGTCCAGTCGTAGTGCTGTCAGAATACGTCACTGGCCGCGTTACGTGTGATAAGTCACAGACTCAAGCACAGACGCTTCATTAACAGGCACAGACTTCCCTGTGCTCCGTTAATTTCGCTACTTGAGCTCAACCGTACCGCCAGCCGCTTCGATTTTCTTCTTGATCTCTTCTGCTTCCGCTTTCGGGATGCCTTCCTTTATCGGCTTCGGCGGATTGTCTACCAGGTCTTTCGCTTCCTTCAATCCTAAACTCGTGATCGCCCGTACTTCCTTGATAACCTGAATCTTCTGGCTGCCCGCACCCGTCAGAACAACGTCGAATTCAGTCTTCTCTTCCACTGCTTCCGCCGCGGCTCCGCCCGTTGGCATCATTGCCATCGCCATCGGTGCTGCCGCGGATACGTCGTATTTCTCTTCAAGCGCCTTGACTAATTCATTCAGTTCAAGAACCGTCAGTTCGTCAATCTGCGAGATTATCCCGTCTAATTTTTCTGATGCCATTATTGTTCTCCTTTCTTATTCAGTGTCTACGTTAATACAAATGAGGCCTTTTTTCCACGTGCACGCTCCGCGCACTATATCGTCAACGGTGCATCGTCCGATGTGTGGTCTTTTTATTCACTCTGTTTCTGTTCGCCCGTGTCTGCTTCTTCGGCTTGCTCTTCCACTGCCGCTTCCGCAGGGGCCGCTTCGGCTTTCTCTTCCACCGCCGCTTCCACCGGGGCCGCTGCCGCGCCGCCTTCCTGTTCCTTTACTTTCGCTATTTCGTCCAGCACCCGCACCATATTGCTCAGCATCGTGTTGAACAAAACCGCCAGTTTGCGGATCGGTCCCTGCAGTGCGCATACCAATTGCGCCTGCAGCACCTGCTTGGGCGGCAGGCTTGCCAGAGAGATGATATCCGCCTGGCTCAGGAATTTATGCATTTCCAGCAGTCCACCCCGTATTTCAAATGTCTTGTTCTTGTCCGCGAATTCCTTGAGCATCTTGGACAATTCCACAATGTCCCCAGCCGTCGACGCCACAGCGTTCGCGCCGCGCAGCAAATCGTTGAATGCCGGGTCGGCCGAATCAGGCATCGCCCGCTTCAAGAGCCGGTTCGGCACTATATTTATTGTCGCTTTCTTGTTGTATACTTTTCCGCGCAGCTCGCCCATGGCATCCGATTTTATACCGTGATACGAGGTTACAACCATCAGGTTGCTGTCGGCGTATCGCTGCTTCAACTCTTCAATCACATATTCTTTTTCTATCCGCATGGCAATTCCTGTATTTCACATCAATTCAATTATAGTTAGGGTACGATGGCAGCCACTCACGCCGCGGTTTCGCGTTCCGCGTCATTCGGGTCAATCTGAATCCCGGGGCCCATCGTGGTTGATATCGATAGTTTCTGAAGGTAGGTTCCCTTGGCGGCACTCGGCTTGGCTTTGATTATCGCCCCTACAAATGCCCGTATATTCTCTAATAGCTGCTCCGCCCCAAAACTCACTTTTCCCACACAGCAGTGAATCCCGGCCTGTTTGTCTACCCGGAATTCCACTTTTCCCGCTTTAAATTCCTGTACCGCCGTTGCCACATCCGTAGTCACGGTTCCCGCTTTGGGCGAAGGCATCAACCCCCGCGGCCCTAGCACCTTGCCGAGTTTGCCTACTTCCCGCATCGTCGCCGGTGTGGCAATCGCAATGTCAAAGCCCGTCCAGCCTCCCTGTATCTTTTCTACAAGATCGTCCAGACCGACAAAATCCGCTCCCGCTTCACTCGCGATTGTGGCGTCTTCGCCACTCGCGAACACCAGCACCCGCGTCTCCTTGCCCGTGCCATGCGGTAATACTACCGTGCCTCGCACCGCCTGTTCCGCTTTCTTAGGATCGACGCCAAGGCGCATGTGCACATCGATCGATTCCACGAATTTTGCCCGGCGCATTTCCAGGGCCAGCGTGACGGCTTCCTGCAGCATATAGCGCTTGCCGTATTCAACTTTCGCCGCGTTTTCGGCGATTCGTTTTCTTGTTTCATTCATATCGCGTGTTCCTTTACGCTTCCCCTGACGGGGTGTTTATGACCGGACGTTACATTCCCGGTCTTTCCAGTTTGTTACTCCGTAATGTCAACACCCATGCTGCGCGCCGTCCCTTCCACCATCCGCATCGCCGCGCGCTCATCGCGTGAGTTCAAATCCTTCATTTTCATCTCGCAAATCTCCTTGACCTGAGCCCGCGTAATTCGCCCCACCTTGTCTCGGTTGGGTGTCGCGGAGGCCGTGGCAATATTGGCCGCCTTTTTAATCAGTGTCGCCACCGGCGGTGATTTCATTATAAAGACGAATGACTTGTCCTGGTGTACCGTAATTACTACCGGTATGACCAGCCCGGGCTCCTTCTCCTTGGTAGCCGCGTTGAATTGTTTGCAGAATTCCATGATATTAACACCGTGCTGCCCCAGAGCGGGACCGATCGGCGGGGCCGGATTTGCCTGTCCGGCAGGTATTTGCAGTCTAATATAGCCAGTAATCTTTTTTGGCGGCATAACGTGCTCCTGCGATTGTTCGTCCTAAATACTATTATACTTAACTAATCTGTTTTTTCCACCTGCCAGTATTCCAGCTCCACCGGTGTGGTTCGGCCGAATACCGAAACGGATACACCCAGTTTTCCACGGTCCTCGTCAACTTCTTCAATCTGTCCGATAAAGTTGATGAAAGGCCCGTCGTTAATCTTTACCCGGTCGCCGATCTCAAAACTCACGCGCGGGGCTACCTTCTCACGCGCTTCCTCAATCTGGTCGAACATCTGTTTCACTTCCGAAGCCGAAAGCGGTGTCGGATGCTCGCCACCCAGAAATCCTATGACCCCCTGCGTGCGCTTGACTAACTGCCACGAATCTTCCGTGATATCCATCTCCATCAGAACATATCCCGGATAGAATTTCCGCGTCGTCACCTTCTTCTTCCCGCCCCGTATCTCCTGGACACTCTGGGTCGGTACGATTACCTGGTGAATTTGATTCTCCAGCTCGTTAAGGCGTACCCGCTCTTCAAGCAGCTCTTTCGTGTGCTGTTCCTGTCCGGACAACGTATGTAAAACGTACCAGCGTGCCATATCGTTTACAGCCTCAAGCTAAGAAACCAGTTAAGAATTGCCGATATCGTAATGTCCACTAAGAACAGAAACATCGCCATCACCACGGTGCTGATGATCACTACTTTAGTAGTCTGCCAGAGCTGTTCCCGTGTACTCCAGTTAACTTTATTCAATTCCAGCCAGACTTCACTCAGAAATTGGCGCGTCTGGCCTAGTATGTTGTTCGTTGCCTGTGCCATATGTTCTTTTCCCTCTCGCTCTCCCGGTTAGCATTCATTCAAAAGCTGGCAGGGCAGGAGGGACTCGAACCCCCAACATGCGGTTTTGGAAACCGCCGCTCTACCATTAGAGCTACTGCCCTACCGATTTCCTCAGCGCGTTTCCCGGTGTACGGTGCGGCGCCGGTCAAACGGGCAGAACTTTTTCAGCTCCAGCCGACCCGGTGTTTTCTTCTTGTCCTTCTTCGTCGTGTAATTACGCCGGTTGCACTCCGTGCAGGCTAAAGTAATTATTTCACGCGCCATATCATTCTCCTGTTCCGTGCCAGAATGCGAGAGACACTTCTCCCTGTCGCCCGCTCTATCCTGTTATAATAAAATTCCCGCGCGCTGCCGCGCGCTGCCCTTTATTGGAGCCCGAGACGGGAATTGAACCCGTGACCTCATCCTTACCAAGGATGCGCTCTACCAACTGAGCTACCCGGGCATTCTTCCCTTTGGGCTCTCTAAAAACCGTGTTCCACAAAAAAAACCCTACGTCTAGCGTAGTCGGATATTATATCAATTACGTTTTGAAAAGTCAATAGATACCCCTTTTTCTTGTCATGTTCTGCATTAATTGCTACAATATTACTCTGTTTCAAATCAGGCCTGGTAATTCTGCTGCCAGTTAATTACAACCGTTATGCTGTATGAAGCACCGTGAAAATTGGGGAACTCGCTTGGGTATTATTCTCGCCGTTGCCGGCAGCGCCGTCGGCCTCGGTAATTTTCTGCGCTTTCCCGGCCAGGTCTGCCAGAACGGCGGCGGCGCTTTCATGATCCCCTATTTCATCTCTTTCCTGCTGCTCGGTATTCCCCTGTGCTGGATCGAATGGACCATGGGCCGCTATGGCGGGCGCTATTCCCACGGCAGTCTGCCCGGTATCTTTGATGCCGTTGTTAAAAAACCATGGGCCAAATACCTGGGCGTGTTGGGCCTGTTTGTCCCCCTCGTTATCTTCTTCTATTATTCCTATATCGAATCCTGGTGCCTCAGCTACAGCGTTTTCTCCCTTACCGGTAAATATTCCTCTATTACCGACCCGGCCGAAATGAGCCGTTTCCTCAGCGCTTTCCAGGGCGTTGTCTCAAACAGCTATTTCAGCAGCGCCGGCGTCGCTTACGCCTTTTTCCTCGTCACCTTCGCCGTCAATCTGATCGTTATTTACAAAGGCCTAGCCCGCGGTATTGAATTTTTATGCAAAATTGCCATCCCCGTGCTGGTCGCCGGCGGCATCTTTCTCATGATCAGGATCTTAACCCTCGGTACTCCTAATCCCAATTTCGTCGACCTTAATATCAATAACGCCCTGGGCTTTATGTGGAATCCTGATTTCACCGCGCTGAAAAATCCCAAGGTCTGGATGGCTGCCGCCGGCCAAATCTTCTTTACCCTGAGCGTCGGCCTGGGTGCGATCATGACCTATGCTTCCTACCTGCGCAGTAATGATGATGTCGCCCTCTCTTCTACAACCGCCGCTAGTATGAATGAATTGTTTGAAGTGATTATCGGCGGTAGTATTATCATTCCCGCGGCCTATGTGTTCCTCGGTCCTGCCGCTACCAGCCAGAATGCCGGCAGCGTATTCAACCTCGGGTTTGTGACCATGCCTATTATCATGAATCAAATCCCCTTTGGCGATATTTTTGGCTTTTACTGGTTTTTTCTGCTGTTCCTGGCCGGGGTCACTTCTTCTATCTCTCTGCTGCAGCCGGTTATTTCCTTCCTCGAAGATGAATTCGGCTGGTCCCGCCATAAGTCCGCTATCGCTCTCGGTATTGTCTGCTTCGTTATTTCCCATGCCTGCATTTTCGGCCTTAAACAGGGCGTCCTGGATGAATTTGATTTCTGGGGCGCCACGCTCGTTATTACCCTCTGCGCCTTTGTCGAAGTCCTGATCTTCATCTTCTACATCGGTATTAACAAGGGCTGGAAAGAATTTCATCACGGCGCCGATATCAAAATTCCCTCTGTCTTTAAATACATTTTTTATATCACTCCCTTCTTCCTTGGCTCTATCATTGCCTATTGGGCTGTTAAAGACTGGCCAACCTGGATCGCTAAACCCTTCGGCTTTAATTGTACTTCGGTTGTCAATACTTCCTTCCCCTTTATTCACTACTCAGTCGAACCCTGCGCCCCTGACCCTATTATCCTCTGGACTCGGGCCGGCCTGCTGCTGCTGTTGCTGGGTCTGTTGCTGTTGATATTTTTTGCCTGGAAGATTAAACCTCACCGAGCCGCCCGCTCCGGCTACAAGGAGATTTGATATGCATGCCTCCGGCTGGATTATTATGACCGTTTCCTGGGGCGCTATTCTGCTGCTGTGCGGCTTCTGCTTCTGGAAAATCCTCGTAACCCGTAAAGAAAATATTCACGCTCCCCTGGATATCGACACGGATACGTCTGATGACCGTCCCCCTACATAACCTATGAATCCTTATTCCCGTTTCCAACTCCTGCTCTCCGCCCTTCTCTTCGCCGGCTGTGCGGTCGCGGCCACGCTCGATTCCTCCCCCGCCGGCCAGTCAACGAATGCTCCCTTGCCCGGTTGGGCCCGGTTGAATGACGTGTTCAACCTCCCCCTCTGGCAGGACTATCTTCTGTGGGACGATACCGATACCGCCGTCGCCGCGCGCCTGGGCCTGCCCGAGGAATCCCGGACTTCATCCCAGTCCAGCTTCCGGGCCTATCCGCAACCCGGCACGTCAGTGCTCGGTACCCGCCCTTATTCTATCTCCCTCTATGCCGAAAGCGGTTCCGTAACCTATGTTTCCATGGTTTTTGCCAACAAGGGAGATATTGAAGGCTTGGCCTCGGGCCAGGGCATCGGCGAACTGGATGTGAGTAATGCCCAGCGTAAAAAAGCTCTCAAAAATTTTAAACGCCGCATCGCCGATGATGCCGGCATTATCGAAACCCGCTTGACCGCCCTCTTGGGCAAACCCAAGTCTGACTCCTTCGGCCAGGGCTCCAGCCAGGTCCGCGAACGTGTGCTGCGCTGGGATGTCAAATCTCACAGTATTCTGCTCGCCGCACCCCGCGAGGAATATGTCGCTCTGCGCGTCGTCCCGACCACCGTCGCTGATTCCGAAGGCAAAGGTGATCGCATCAGCGATATGTCCCTGATGAAAATCCTCGAATCCCGCGTCTTACGGCGCGACAACGGTGATGTCATTATCGAAGATATTCCCATGGTTCATCAGGGGCCCAAAGGCTATTGCGTTCCCGCTACCTGGGAACGTTATCTGCGCTATCTCGGTATCCCCGCCGATATGTATGTCCTGGCGATGGCAGGCGATACCGCCGTCGGCGGCGGTACCCAGATGCATGAACTGGCCGACAATATTGAAAAATTGGTTGTCCAGTATAAACGGCGGATGAAACGTGTTAAGAAACCTGCTAAAATTAATACTATCGAACGGTACATTGACAGCGGCTTGCCCGTCATGTGGACGCTCTGGGTCAATAAATCCCATTATGCCGATATCGATTCCCGCACCGCACAGCGCGCCGCCGTGTCTGACTGGAAGCAGTGGAAAATCGACCTGAAACCATGGCAGCGCGAAGCCCGGAATATCCCCCTTGACGATGCCGCCGCTCATGTCTGCATGATTATCGGGTATAATAAGAATACCGGGGAAATCGCCACATCCGATTCCTGGGGCCCTCGCTATAAAGAACGCTGGATGACCGAAGAAGAAGTCGAAGCCATCAGTATGGGTGAACTCTGGATTATTAGCTGGTAATATGAACAAACTGTTTCGCACTATCTCACTGATTGCCATTCTGGCCGCGGCTGTTCTCGTCCTCGGCCGTATCGGTGTCTTCGGCAGCGCCACCCAGGAAGTCGTACTGGATGTCTCGGCCCCGGTCCTTGATGCTCTTTCCTTCCCCTTCCGTGTTATCTCCGGCGCCTGGGAATCCTGTACCGCTGCCCGACGCCTCAGCTTGGTTAATCAAAACCTGCGCCAGCGCATTGCCGATTTGGAACGTCAACTGAACGCCACAACCGACCTGCAGGCCCGTAGCGACGATCTCGAAAAACTGGTCAAACTCCAGCAAGAGTATACGTATGAAATTATTGCCGCCCGCATCGTTTTGAAAGATGATCTGAGCTGGTCTAAAACGATTGTTATTGACCGCGGCCGACGTGACGGCATTGTGCCTAATATGGCTGTGGTCTCCGGAGCCGGCCTGGTCGGCAAAATTATCGAATCCGGCTATGCCTATTCCCGCGTTCTCCTGATTACTGATCGCCGCTTCCGTGTCGGGGCCCGCTTGCGTGTGTCCCGTAATACCGGCATTATTGAAGGCGAAGGAGCCAATCAACTCGTTTTGAATTATTTACCGCGCGATGCCGGTGTGGTTCCCGGCGATGAAGTTATCACTTCCGGTTTGGGCGGCCTGTTTCCTCCCGGTTATCTCATCGGCAGCATTACAAAAACCGTGTTCGAAGAATATGGCTTTTACCAGTTCGCTATGGTCTCCCCAGCCGTTAATTTGAATACCCTTGAATATGTCGCTGTCGTTAAACGCATGCCGCCTGATATTAATCTGTCAGCTGTTGATACCCAATGAACCTTTTTCTGCTGAGTGTCTGTTGTCTCCTTTCTAACATCCTTTTGCAGCATCTCCTGCACGGTAATGTCGTTGATGTTATCTCCCCGCTGATTACCGCCGTGGCCCTCGTCTCTTCCCGCAAAATTGCGTTTGCCTGGACTGCCCTTATGGGCCTGTTCTGGGCCGCTTTCATGGATTTGCCCTTCCTTATCCTGATCCTGATCTGGTCTCTGCTCGTCTGGTCTATCAACAGCGTTGCCCGTGATATCGCCTGGAGCAATAAATCCGTCGGCGCTGTCTTAGCGATCCTTGTCTCCTTCTCCTGGCATGTGGCTGTCCTTCTCACCGGCTGGCTCAGTGGCTCATCTCCCACGTTTGACGTGTTTACTTTCGGTACGCTGCTTATCCGTCCCGTCTCAAGCGGTATCCTGTTTATCGTGTTCTGGGAATTCCTGATGTATGCCGCTAATCCCAAAGTGATTGTTCCCGGTAGATAAGTCATGGCTCTTAAACCTAAACAGAATAAACGCTTTACTCCCGAGTTGCGTTACCTGCTGCTCCAGCTTATGCTGGTCCTCCTTTTTGTCGGCATCGTCGGCCAACTTGCCTTTTTGCAGATTGTTAAAGGACCTTATTACCGCTCCCGTGTTGCCAGGCAGAGCCTCCGAAAAGTCTGGTTGCCTGCTCTGCGCGGTAAAATTTATGACCGTTCTATGACCCTCCTGGCCGAAAACAGACCCGGCTTTGACCTTGATCTCAGTCTCAATGAATTGAATCGCCGCTCCCTGTCGAATGTCTTGAAACACCTTTCGGTCCTCCTCCATAAACCAGAAAGCAATCTCTGGCTGAATTTAAATCCCGGTAAACGCTTTTCCTTCGAACCGGCTAAAATTGCTTCCGATATCTCTGTTGATTCTGCTACCCGGATTGCCGAGCGTCTGCATGAACTCCCCGCAGTCGATATTACCGTCAATCCCCTCCGCTTCTATCCCGCCCGTAACCTTGCCAGCCATATCGTCGGCTATGTCGGAAAAATTTCGCGCGATGACCCGCGCCTCCTCAGCGGTGAATACTCTATGCATGACCTCGTCGGTAAAAACGGCATTGAACGTGAATATGAATATATCCTCCATGGTCAGGATGGTCAGAAAATTGTCGAGGTCGATCGGAAATCTCTCTTCGTTGAAGTCCTTGACCGCCAGCCGCCCGTTCCCGGCAACGACATTATCCTTACGATCGACCTTCCCCTCCAGGCTGCATTGGAACAAGCCTTGAGTAACCGTATCGGCGCCGCCGTCGCTATCGACCCCCGTAACGGTGAAGTCCTCGCCATGGTCTCTTCCCCCGCCTATGATCCCAACTTCTTTGTCGGTCCCGTTCCCGCCGACCAGTTTTCGGTTATGCTCAACGACCCCCGCCGCCTGTTCTTCAATCGCGCTGTTCAGGGCCAGTACCCCCTCGGCAGCGTCTTTAAACTCATGACCGCTGTCTCCGGCCTCGAATCCGGTGTCATTTCTTCCAATACCAGCTATGCTGATTCCGGTAAATATTCCCTCGGCGACATGACCGTCCGTAATTTCCATAACGCCCGCTATGGCCGGATCAATCTGCTCTATGCCCTGCGCGTTTCCTGCAATACCTTCTTTTGTAATTTTTCAACCAAAATCGGTGTCGATACTATCTCCTATTATGCTTCCCTCTTCGGCTTCGGTCGCAAAACAGATATCGAACTTCCTTATGAAGCTTCCGGGCTGATCCCTTCTAAACAATGGAAACGTGATACCCAACACCTCCCCTGGTATCCGGGCGATACTGTCAACCTTTCTATCGGTCACGGCTTCTTGCTGGTAACTCCCCTCCAGGTTGCCTGCATGACCGCGGCTATCGCTAATAACGGCACCCTCTATCCCCCGCGCCTGGTGCGCGGCTATACCGTCGGTCGCACGATTAACCCGGTTGCTCCCCCGGCCGAACCGCTGCATATCCCCGTCAGTTCAGAAACCCTGAAGCTTGTGCAGCGCGGTATGTGGGAAGTTGTTAATACCGATAACGGTTCCGGCAAACGCGCGGCTCTGCCAGGTGTCGTTATTGCCGGTAAAACCGGCTCGGCTATGCTCGCTACTAAAACCTATGCCTGGTTCGCCGCTTATGCCCCGTTTTCCAATCCCCGGATTGCTATTGCTGTCGTCGTCGAAAACGCCCAAACCGGCGGTCGCGACGCCGCTCCCGTAGCCCGTAAAGCTTTCGCTGAATATTTTGATCTTGACACACCGCCCGATGACGCTGATGCTAATCGGCCCGGTACCTATATCGATTAACCACTCTATGCCAAACTACTATGAAAATGTATCAACCTTTTGCTCTGACCCTGACCGCGCTCCTGCTGATCCTGTCTCTCAGCGGCTGCTACACTGTCCCGATTACCGGGCGCACGTCCCTTAATCTTGTTTCTGAAGGAGATGAATTCCAACTCGGTATGCAGGCCTATTCCGACGCCAAAAGCCAAGCCAAAATCTCGAGCGATCCTGTAGCAAATGAACGTGTTACACGCATCGGTAAAAAAATCGCCCAGGTTAGTCATCATCCCGAATGGGATTGGGAATTTACCGTGTTTGACGACCCCGAAACCCCCAACGCATGGTGCCTCCCTGGTGGTAAGGTCGCCGTCTATTCCGGTCTGTTCCCCTATGCCAAAACCGATGGCGAACTGGCTACTGTCATGGCCCACGAAATTTCACATGCTATCGCCCGCCACGGCGCCGAACGCATGAGCCAGCAGATGGTTCAAGCCGCCGGAGCAGCGGTCGTTGCCGAAACCGTTGCCAACGAACATATTGAAACGGCTAAAGTTGTCTATGGCATCGGCTCCGATCTTTTCGTTATGCTTCCCTACAGCCGTAAACATGAATACGAAGCTGACCGCATCGGCTTGATTTACATGGCTGAGGCCGGCTACAATCCCAACGAAGCTCTAACCTTCTGGAAACGCTTCAGCGAAATGCCCAAAGGTGTCAATATTGAATTCCTCAGCACCCACCCGGCTGATGAAAACCGGATTCAGCAGATTAAAGATTACCTGCCTGAAGCCATGGCTGCGTATACCAACGCCACTATGAAAACATCTTCCGGGCAATAACCTTTTCCCTCCCCCGCATGCCCGTAATAAAGCCGCTGGCCTCTCCGGCGGCTTCTTCCATCCCCCCCAACAAAATGACAATGCGGTGCCAGGTGCTGATAGTTCACTTTATAAAATGCTCATAATGTGGATGATAGCAAAAACAAAGTGACAAATCAGTGCCTGACACCGAATTGTCACTTTGTTTTATTGCATCTCTTGACTGTATGCTGCCTACCTGATATAATAGTTCCCGTCGCATTAAAATTTATGGAGGTGGCTCATGGGGCGTCCATTACGCATTGAAGGAGAAAATCTGTGGTA
>CAZCLS010000001.1:42943-47721 GCA_964499565.1 uncultured bacterium | reverse complement strand
GGGACATATCGAATAGAGCGGGTATGAGGGTCATAATGAGTACCCATACCTTCTTTAGCGAAAAGAATCATTGTTTGATCCAGTTTGCCACAAGGCGAGCCGATGTAATCATTTTCCACAAGTTGTGCCAAGTCGACGATGGTCAACTGGTTTTCAAGTGTGAAATCGTTGGCATCGAGCATAGAAAGAATCAGGTTAAGGGAAAGAGAAGCGGACCGGGACATGCCGCCGCCTGGAATGTTACCGTACAGAACAGCATCAATGCCCTTTGTGAGAGGAAAACCTTCACGGCGCAAGATATAATCGACACCGAAAGCAAAACGAGCCCAGGAGTCGGCATAGTCGGGAGAACGCGGAGACGGAACAGTGCCCAGGGTAAATTCAACAAGACCATCATCGGGGAAGTTGCAGCTATAGAGACGAACACGGTCAGTCCCGTTTGGCTTGTAAGCCATCCAAATAAAGCGGTCGGTACCAACGCCGAATAATTCGGTGCCATTATAGTCACCATGTTCGACTCCGAGGCAGAACCGGGAGGAAGTACGTCTGATTTTACCGTTCAGGACATTGATATTATTATTGAGAGCCAGGGTGGCAAGCTTGTCCCTAACAGCATATTCCCGTTTTGGTATATCCATACACAAAAGCACAATAGAGGTTAAACAATATAAACTGGGTTTTACTCAAACTATAATAGATATAATACCAAAAAAGGATGGATAAGTGGAGAGATAGACAATAAAAAGAAGGAGTAATTCAACAAAACAGCTAATCCATACGGATTTTTAGAAATTTGGTAATTGATTGACAGGCATGCCATGTTTCGATATAATATGTGGTAGCCAGAAGGAAGTGAATGGGCGTTTAGCTCAGTTGGTTAGAGCGCTACCCTTACAAGGTAGAAGTCACTAGTTCGAATCTAGTAACGCCCACCATTAAATAATATTAGTTAGTGAAAGCATAAATATATTTAATAAAACGAATAATAATTTCCTGGTAAAAACTTGATTTCTTCAATGTTGGCTCCGCATTCTAAAGATAAATTACCAACTCTCGAAGCATATGGTAAATTATTATCACTTTTTTGAAATGCAAGTAGTAAATGTTTGGCGTCAAACCAATTCCGATCAAAAACAAAATTTTGAGAGATTACAGAGCTTTCGCTTAAAGCCCATGTGGATATAAACAAATCAGCTAATAAATTATAATTGTTTACAAAGCAAAGCGGAATTAAATTAACCACTCCAGATTTAATATTATCAGATGCATTTGAAATGAAATTCACATTATCTTTTCCAATAACTGATGATAAATATAACCATTGTATACAACTGAATAAAGGAGTATCAATAATAATATAGGTAGGCATGCATTTTTTATATCTGGAAAATATAACTGCCATTGTACCATATCCACCTCCCCATTCTACTACAGAATTAATGTTTTTAATATTGCATTTAGTAACTTTTAAAAAGTAGTTTAAATGATACCCAGTATGAATCCTGTTATGAGAAGTTATATATTCTGAATTAAATATTAATGGATCCCCAACATAATCTTCTATTAATAAACGTTTTAAGTCATCATCAGGTATGGTTTTTTTTAATGATTTTATTTCTTCCTTAAGGCATTTTCCTCCTCTTGTTACAAACATTGTTTCCATAACAACTGGATTTTTTAAGAAATCAAAAGGAGGAACAGGAAGAAATACATGTTCTATTCTATCATTATATTGATGCCATGGTTTTGTGACAAAATGGCTGATATCAAACTTTTGAATAGAATTATATAAAGCCTCAAAGTTTTCAGCTGCATTATTAAATGAATTAATTTGAGAATATTTCTGTTGCATTAATTTTTTGTGGGCATTTTTGTGTAAAAGCCTTATAATGGCCCAACGAATATTTCTTAATAATTCATATAAATTTTGTTTTAAGTTCAAATTCACCTCTATTTGAGTGATAGTTAAATTTTGAATATTGTACGGAAATAACAAATAAAATACAAGTATGACATATTATTACTCAATATGATATCGATTGACTGATTTAACCACTCATGCTATAATTACCATACTTGTACAATAGTGACATGCTATGTTAACATGTGGAATATACTGATATGAAAAGTTATATACTATGGATTTGTCTGGTGCTGATAACGAATATAGTCCCCCTTGTCTGCTGTGCCGGGGATGAAGATACCCGCAATAAGGTGGAGCAGATGTTTCCTTTGCTTGATCTTTTCGCGTCAAGTATCGCCATTGTCGAAAATGATTACGCAATTGACGTTTCTGCAACTAACCTTATTTATGGAGCATTGCATGGTATGCTCAGGTCTTTAGATCCTCACAGCGAATTTATGGAACCGGAAGATCTTGAACAAATGAAGGTTGAAACTGAAGGGAAGTTCGGTGGTATTGGCATTGAAATTGGCTTCCGGGATGATTATCCCGTTGTTATAGCGCCAATCGAGGATACTCCTGCATTTGCTGCAGGTCTGATGCCTAATGACAGAATAGTTAAAATCGGTGACATATCTACCCGCGGCATGTCCCTCGGTGATGCTGTCAAACTATTGCGAGGTGAGCCGGGCACCGAAATTCAGTTGACTATACAACGAAATTTTGAGAGTATACGCGAGCTTAAAGAAATACGTATAACCCGTACTATCATTAAAGTAACAAAAATCCGGGATGCCCATATTCTTGATCCTACTAATGGAATCGGGTACGTTCGGGTAACCTCTTTTGGCCTGGATACGCACATTGAACTCCAGAATGCGATGGATGGCCTTGCAACGCAGGGAATGAAATCTGTAATAGTAGATTTGCGTAACAATGGTGGCGGATTGCTGAAAGAAGCGATTGACATGTCGGACATCTTTCTTGCGGCAGGAAAACTCATTGTCTCAACCAAAGGAAGAATAGAACAGCAGAATAAAGAATATTACGCGACTACTTCGCCAAAAAAGCACCCAATACCTTTAGCCCTTCTGGTTAATGGAGCCTCTGCAAGTGCGTCAGAAATTGTTTGCGGGGCTATCAAAGACAACCGCAGAGGAATTGTTGTCGGAATCAAAACGTTCGGAAAAGGGTCGGTTCAGACGGTTATTCCAATTGGTGATAATAACTGTGCCTTGCGACTTACTACAGCTAAGTATTATACTCCTTCGGGCGTCTGTATTCATGGCACAGGCATATACCCCACTATTGAAGTTAAAATACCGCTTGAAGATGAAATCAAGCTGATTGAAAAACGTTCAAGTGCTTATAAAAACTATTCTGCCGAATCTGCTACCGAAAAAGAGAAAAGCACATATGAAGAATTGCGGCGGTTCCGTGATGTTCAGCTTGACCGGGCCGTCGATGTGTTAGTTGCCCTTGACTTCATGAAAACTGAACTGAAATGATACGGATGTCATGCGCGTGTAACGATAAAGAACAGGTAATGTTATGAAATGCCACATACGATCTATTAAAAATATAAGCTCTCTCGCGTTATTATTGTCTTTACTGTTTTTAATCAGCGGCTGCGCCAGTTTTGAGTCAAAAGTAGAAAACGCTCAGAGGGAAATTCTAGAATCTGTCGACAATTTGGGATATTCACCTAACGATGTAAAATATTTCAGTACCAAAAGACGGGAGCGAAACGGTAAAACATGGAATGAACGCGACATGCGTCTGCGTGATCATGAGGACCGTTCCTGGCAGGAGCTTCACCAGTATTTCTCACGTGAAGCTAAGTATAATTTCGACAATACGCTGACTGTTGGTGAAAGTGAAAGTGATATTGAAAGAATTCGCTGGTTTGAATTTAAAATCAATAAGTTTTATACTATTTTCCGTTTGGAATTCAAACGACCGCAAACTAATCCCGATTACATGAATGAATAAGCATGTGGGTGATGGGAATTGAAAGTTCATGCGATGAAACCGCTGTGGCTGTTTATTCACCCACGGCAACACCCCGGTTTCATGAGCGGGTCGCGCGCCAGTACAAAACTCACGCACCATATGGAGGAGTGGTACCGGAACTTGCCAGCCGCCGGCATTTGGAAACGATTTCCGTGCTTGCCGGTGATGTGTGTACCGAAGCTTCCATACATCTATCTGACATTCAATTGATTGGCGCGACGGCGGGTCCCGGATTGGCAGGTGCGCTTATTGTCGGGTTGTGCTACAGCAAAGCGCTTGCCTATGCAATCGATAAGCCGTATGTGGGTGTTAATCACATTGAGGCGCATATGTACGCCGCCTGTGCCGAACAGGAAGTGGAATATCCTTTCATATCCCTAGTGGTTTCGGGTGGTCATACTATTCTGGCCGATATCAGCAGTCCAACGGAATATACGGTCATAGGAACAACGCGGGACGATGCAGCCGGCGAGGCATTTGACAAGGGAGCGAAAATATTGGGATTGGGATTCCCCGGTGGTCAGGCGCTTCAAAAAGCCGCGCAAGGTGGGGATGTGAATGCATACAAATTTCCGCGGGCAATGCTTGCAGACGCTTCATACGACTTCAGCTTTTCCGGGCTTAAAACGGCACTTCTATATTTTCGGAAGAAAAATCCGGACACACGTCTTGCGGATGTGGCAGCATCATACCAGGAGGCGATTGTCGACGTGCTGGTTAAAAAATCCATAAATGCCGCGTGTGCAATGAACCGTGGCACGATTGTTATTGGCGGGGGAGTAAGTGCTAACGCCCGATTGCGCGAAACCCTTGTCGCGGAAGCGGAACGGCATTCAATCAGAATTGTCTTGCCGTCATTTGC
>CAZCLS010000001.1:22549-42843 GCA_964499565.1 uncultured bacterium | reverse complement strand
CATGCCGCTCTTGATGAAGGCCAGACCAGATACACTCCTTCAAACGGAATTCCGGCTTTAAGGACAGCTATTGCTGAAAAGTTCAAACGGGATAACGATTTGGTATACGATAGTGCTCAAATTGTGGTCAGTTGCGGCGCAAAACATTCACTGTATAATATTTTTCAGATTTTACTTGATCCCGGTGATGAAGTGATTATTCCCAGTCCGTATTGGGTAAGTTATCCGGAGATGGTTATACTGGCTGAAGGTAAAGCGGTAATACTTGAAACAGCTGAAAAAAATAATTTCAAAATCACCCCCGACCAGCTCGAAAAAGCGCTTACGTCCCGAACGAAGGCGGTAGTGCTGAATACGCCGTCGAATCCAACCGGGATGGCATATAACACGAGTGAGCTTGAGCAATTAGGAGCTGTTGTGAAAGCGCGTGCAGACGTGGCGGTAATTTCGGATGAAATTTATGAGGATTTAACCTATGGTGATTATAAACATGTCAGTTTTGCATCGGCTGTGCCGGAATTGTATTCCCGGACATTCACGGTAAATGGATTTTCCAAAACTTACAGTATGACCGGCTGGCGTCTCGGGTATGCCGGTTGTCCTGACCACGAGACAGCTGATGCGATCAAGCGGCTGCAGGATCAATCTACCACGGGCACAACTACATTTGCTCAATTTGGTGGTATTGCCGCTTTACAGCAAAGCCAGGAATGTGTAGCCAAAATGAAAAAGGCGTTTGATGAAAGGAGAAAATTTATTGTCGGCGCATTGCAAGCCATTCCGGGAGTATCATGTTTAGACCCGCAAGGGGCGTTTTATGTATTTCCCAATATATCAGCATGGGGGATTTCTTCTCAGGAACTGGCGGTCCGGTTGCTTGACGAGATACACATCGCCGTTGTCCCGGGCTCGGCCTTCGGGGCTGAGGGATATATCAGGATTTCTTTTGCAACGTCAATGGAGGAACTGGAAGAAGCTGTAACGCGACTTAAAACATGGGTTGCTGAAAACGTATCGTAAGTATAACTGTTAGCTGGTTCTTTCAAAGCCTGATGTACAGTCTATGTTTAACAACGTCAAACAGTAACAATTATATGACCGGGAGTCGTTTCTTCGACATAGCGGCGGATAGTATACTGTGTATCCATTGCGCCTTTGTTGCTTTTGTTGTTGCGGGATTAGTCCTGATATGGATCGGATACATATTCAACTGGCATTTTGTTCGAAACACGATATTCCGCATTATACATCTATTAGCAATTGGCCTGGTTTTTGTGCAGACACTAGCAGGGTGTGAATGCCCTCTTACCATCTGGGAACAAAAGCTTAGGATGATGGCCGGTCAGGAAACGATATATCAAAATGGATGTATTGAGTTCTGGATAAATAGTATCATGTTTTATGAAGCCCCGCCATACGTTTTTACGATTGCGTACAGTTTGTTTTTCATTATTGTGTGCTTGACGATGGTAGGTGTAAAACCGGCATGCTTTGAGTCCGAAAGTGCACGAACAAATAACAGTAATGGATGAAAAGTTACAATGAGTGAAACACAAGATTTATTCAGTTATTTGTTTGACCCGGTTGTGCCGGAAGAAAGACGCGATGATACTTCGGCAGTCAAGAATACTAAGCCGTGTTCAGTCAGTGAATTAACGCGGCGGATACGCATGGTGATTGAAGGCACCTTTGATACCGTATGGGTAGAAGGGGAAATTAGCAATTTCAAAGCACATATATCTGGGCATTACTATTTTACGCTTAAAGATGCAAACGCTCAGATTCCGGCAGTAATGTTCAGGAATGCCAATGCAAAATTGAAGTTTACTCCTGAAAATGGTATGTTGGTCACCGTGACGGGCAAAATACAGATATATGAACCTCAGGGGAAATACCAGGTTGTGTGCGAAACAATTGAACCAAGCGGGATTGGATCACTCCAGGTGGCATTTGAGCAATTGAAGAAGAAACTTACGGTCGCCGGATTATTTGATCAGAACCGCAAGAAAGCATTGCCGGCATTTCCGCGAACAATCGGAATCGTCACTTCACCAAGCGGAGCGGCGATTCGGGACATTATAACCGTGATTTTCCGTAGATTCCCGCATTGCCGCGTAGTTGTAAATCCGGTAGCCGTTCAAGGCGAGGGAGCAGCGGAACAGATCGCGCGGGCAATTGATGAATTCAATGAAGTAAACAGCAGGGATAAAGACAATACAAAAAGAGGCCTTTCCATAGATGTGATGATAGTAGGACGGGGTGGTGGAAGCATGGAGGATTTATGGGCATTCAATGAAGAGATAGTTGCTCTGGCAATTGCACGGTCGAGCATACCCGTTATATCTGCGGTCGGACATGAAACAGACTGGACGATAGCTGACATGGTCGCAGACGTTCGCGCGCCAACGCCAAGCGCTGCGGCGGAAATAGTAATCCAACCGCGCGAGGCATGGTTACAAAGGATTCGAGATAATGAGCGGAGGCTCCGGACTATCATCAAAACCATGCTTGATACATATCTTCGGCGTCTTAGCAGAGTAATGACGCATTATGCTTTCAGGGAACCACCCCATATGGTTGATATGTTCAGGCAAAGGGTTGATGAGCTGACCGGCAGTATGCATCAGGCGATACATGACCGGATTATGGTAACTGCAGCCAGGCTGACGGCGAGTCAGCATACTATACAGGCAGCTGTCAGTGTTTTTTCCGGAATAATACAGGGAAATCACGATGTACTGCAGCTGCGTACAAAAATGCTGCAGCGTGCCACTGAAATCTATATGGTTCGCAGCAGAGATCGGTTGGAACGGAATCTGAATCAACTCGAGGTGATGGGCCCGACAGCAGTTATCCGGAGAGGATTTACGATTACCCGCTGCGGGGGAACAGGAGAACCGGTCAGTTCAAGTAGCGCGATTCAACCAGGTGAGACGATCCTGACAGAATTCTATGATGGTATTGTTCATTCCAATGTCAAAGAAGTACAAAAAAAGCAACATAAAATATAACAATCTTTATAAGGATTAACCTATGCTGCGCGGGAAAAAAGGATGTGGTTGCCTGGGTGGCGCGTTTGCCGGGGGATGCGGGTGCTTTACGGTAGCGGTTATAGTGTTTTTTTCTCTGCTTGCCGGGTTTGGCATTTGGGTATCCCAGCGCACTTACACAAACAAAGACACCGGCAAGATAAACACACTGTCGAAAGAGATCTGCACCTATGAACTTCCTTCTGATTTCATGCCAGTATTCGGCTTGGATTTTGGCATAGTCAGAGCAGCAGTATTTGCAACGCGTGAAAAGGAACGGCCGGCGCTGCTGGTTCTTATGGATACAACAATAGCCGGGTTAGAGCCGGCAGTGCTGAATCAATCTTTTGAACTGATTGCGACTGAAATGGGCATCAAGAACGCGCGAATAAAACGAGTGATTATGAGTGACCGCCAGATAGTACATTTTTACGGTACTAATACAATCGAGCGGTTTGTAAACACGGTATATTTTGAGCAGGACGGTCTTGAAATGACGTGGCATCAGGGTATATTCAAGCAGGGAGACCGGTCGATATACGCATGTTTTATCGAAGTCGAGCAGAATGAAGAACGGGCCGGAACGTTTTTCGACACACTTAAACCGGCAGGAGCACAAACCGGTAAGGTACCGTAAAAGTGGTTATTGTTCTTCCGACGGTGGCGGAAACCAAGGTGATTCCCAAGGGTACATGGGGGCTTCCATTAGATCATAGACCGTGCGACCGGGAGGCAAATAACCGACGGTAACCAGGTCGGCAAGACCGCCAACAACACGCATAACCGACATGCCAGTACCTTCCATTGCTCCGGGAACTATGCCAAGGACCGGCCATTCTATGGAATAATACACCATGTTTCTGGGGAGCTCGTATACACCGAACAGGACATTGGCGAAGCCACGGGCAAGACCGTTCAGCAGAGAATGGTCTTCAGGGCGGGGAGACGCGCCGGCAGAATCTGCAGACAAAACAGCATCCTGCGCCCGGGCACTGAAGCAGGCAAGCAAACAGAGTGCTGAACAGACAAGAATCAAACGATGAACAGGTTTCATATTTACACGCCAAATAGGGGTTAAAAACCTTCAAAATACCACAAAAGTATAACGAAAGGAAAACACTTTGTCAACGCACGTATCAATAAAAGGTAGAAACAAGCAGGTTTTGGATGAAAAGGCCATGGACACGGCGGACAGCATCTGCTATAATAATCATATACGTAACCAAGGCGCCCGACATTATGCCGACCAATCATGATATTGCGGCAATCTTCAATCAAATTGCCGATATACTCGATATTCAAGGGAAAAATGCATTCAGGATTCGTGCCTATCGGAATGCAGCCCGCATTATTGACAGCATGGGGCAATCCTTAATAGGTATGTATCGCGAGAATCCGGAATCTTTAAAAGTAATCCCGGGAATCGGTGAAGGGTTGCGCGAAAAAATTATTGAATTCTGCGAAACGGAGCATATAGCGGAATATGAAGAGATAAGAGAAACCATTCCGCCCGGATTGCTGGACATGCTGAAGATACCGTCATTCGGTCCGAAGCGGGTTAAGCTGGTATATGACAAACTCGGTATAGAAACGGTTGATGCGCTTGAGCAAGCCGCTCAGAAGGCAAAAATCCGCGAATTACCCGGGATGGGAGAGAAAAGCGAAGCCAAACTGCTTAAGAATATTCAGGATTACCGCACATTGCAAACTGACCGGAAAAGCTGGCCGGAAGCGCATCGCATAATGGAAGCATACCGCGAATATCTGAGCAGGGTATCCGGGATTGAGAGTCTTGAAGCGGCCGGCAGTTACCGGCGTTGCCGGGAAACAATCGGGGACCTTGATATTCTTATTACAACGAAAGGGGATTCGCACCCTATAATAGACGCATTCACCGCATACCCGGAAGTGCTTGAAGTGATAGCGAAAGGGGATACCAAAGCGAGTGTTATTCTTACCCGAAAGATTCAAGTAGATTTGCGCGTAGTGGAGCCGGGAAGTTTTGGCGCTGCACTGCAATATTTTACCGGGTCAAAGGAACACAATGTGGCAATGCGACGGTTAGCCAAAGACCGGGGATTGAAATTAAGTGAATACGGTATATTCAGCGGTGACCGAATGCTGGCCGGAAAAACTGAAGAGGAAGTATATGCGGAACTGGGGTTACAACTGATTCCTCCTGAATTAAGGGAAAACAGGGGAGAGATCGCGGCTGCAGAGCAAGGCCAGATACCTACGCTTGTCAATTTGGATGATATCAAAGGTGATCTTCACGTGCATACAACCTATTCAGACGGTATCGCCACGATATCAGAAATGGCTGAAGCGGCAAAAGAACGCGGCTATTCTTATCTTGCAATCACCGATCATTCCAAGGCCGTAACGATTGCAAACGGATTGAGTGAAGACCGGCTTTTACAACAACTGGATGAAATAAAGAAATACCGCCGCGGCAAACCGGCTGTTCATGTATTCAGCGGTATAGAAGTAGATATAATGTCCGATGGAACACTGGATTATAATGATGATATTTTATCACAAATAGATTTTGTAATCGCGTCAGTTCATTCAAAATTCGACATGTCGAAAGAGCAGATGACTGAAAGAATAGTGGCAGCGATACGCAATCCATACGTACGATGCCTGGCGCATCCCACAGGAAGAAAAATAGGGGATCGGTTGCCATATCAAGTTGATATTGAATTGATTATAGATGCAGCCGCAACGTTTCAGGTCGCATTAGAAATCAATGCGTCACCGGAGCGGCTTGACTTGAACGAAATATATGCAGCCCGGGCACATACTTCCGGAGTGCCATTAATGATAGGAACGGATGCGCATCGACCTGACAGGCTTGATTCAATGATATATGGCATAAATATCGCCCGGCGGGCATGGTGCGAACGGGATGCAATACTTAATGCATGGCCTTTAGAACGGTTAATTAAATGGTTGGAAAAATAAGGTGCTATAACAAGGGCAGATATGATAGACAAACTCGGGGAATTCTTTTATAACCATGCAGAAGAAGTACAACAATGGCTGGACAGCAAGGCTGAAGGTCATATTCTGCCGTTTTATTCATCGGCTGACATCCGCGATTCGGGCTTGAAAGCGGCCTGTATAGATTTGAATTTATTTCCGGCTGGGTTTAACAATCTTTGTGATACGTTTGCCATTAAGTCTCACAAACCGATGCAAGCGTTTTTAGAAGAGCGTTTCGCAAAGCGGCAGTACCCGTACAAACGGGTATTAATTATCCCTGAAGCTCATTCGCGCAATCCCTATTACAATAAAAATCTACGTAGCCTGAAACTGACGCTTGAATCAGTTGGATTGACAGTTACCATAGCGTCAATGGCAAATCCGGGCGAACCATTTCCTTCGGAACTGATAACGTATGACAACGAACGCGTTCCGGTAAGCGTAGTCTGGCGTGAAGAGGATGCTATTGTTGGCGAGAACAACGAAATATTTGACTGGATACTACTTAATAATGATTTATCCAGCGGCTCGATTGAATGGCTTGGAAATCTAAGACAACCGATATTACCGCCATTGTGCTTTGGATGGCACAATCGCAGCAAGTTCAACTTCTTCCGGTTCTATACTGCCATGGTCGAAGAAATGGCGCAGGAATTTGATTTTGACCCATGGCATCTGTATGCTATGACGGATAAAGTAGAGGATGTCAATTTTACAACCGATGCGGGACGGGAACAAGTTGCATCGGCTGTCAGCAAAATGTTAGTATCAATAAAGGAAAAATACAAGCAATGGGGCATAGCACAGGAACCGCATGTTTTCATTAAAAACGATACAGGCACGTATGGGATTGGGATAATGGTTGTAAAGAGTCCGGAAGACGTATTGAACATGAATCGCAAGGCCCGAAATAAAATGGCGATAGGCAAAGGGCGCCGGCCGATCCGAACGGTTGTAATTCAGGAAGCGATACCAACCAGGTCGGTCGCAAATTCAATTGTGGCCGAGCCCGTCGTGTATCTTATCGGCAAGGAAATAATCGGTATGTTTCTCAGAGCGAATCTGGAGCGCGGTATCATTGATAATCTAAATGCCAGCGGCATGGAATTTTATACCTATTGCTCCTTAGCGACGAATCGCCGGAACGGGCATTGCATTTGTAATGATACAACCCAGCAATTATACTGCACCGTCAGCAAACTTGGCGTGCTCGCGGCGGCGCGGGAAATGGCAGTTGCCTGCGGAGATGAGATTGTTGAATAGTAAAATGTACCGCGGTTGTTTACATATCATAATTAATTACCGATTCGAAATAAACGTATGGTTACAGGCATAGCAGTAGAGAATATGTATTCATTTTACCGACAGAACCAGGAAGCGTATCATGAAGATTACGCGCGCCTGCGGCAGCTGCTTGAGTCAAATGATGTAAAATACGGTAATTATACTTTGAGTTGTGAAGTCATGCCAACCATAATAACCAGGACGGAATATGATGAAATTATTCGGGCTTCGGAGCTGGTAATAACTGCAGCGGAAAAGTTTACGGATATGGTTGTCGCTTCCACCACCTGGCAGGAACAATTCTCCTGGGAGCAGGATTTCATGAAACTTGTTCTTGCCGATCCCGGGTATTCATACAATATTCCGTGTGCAAGGTTTGATTCCTTCCTGCGGGATGGTATTCTGACATTCGTAGAATTAAATACGGATGGATGTTCAGGCATGACCAATGTTGATATTTTCAGGACAGCATATCGCCAGGTGCTATCGCATCGCGGATTTAATATTCTGGAAACAAGTGTCTGGGATAGCGTTGTTCCCCGGGTGTTTTCTACTCTGTTGAGCTGTTATGCGGAATTCCGGGAGCGCTATTCCGAAGCGAAGCTGCCCGCTGAGCCGACTATCGGGATACTTGACTGGAAAGATGAAAGCACTCACTGGGAATTCACCGCTTTTGCCTCGTATTGTCGGAAGCAGGGCATCAATGCTCATCTGATCTCACCGGATACGTTGCGATACTCAGCTGGAACCTTGTACCATAACGATATTCCCATCCATTTACTTTACCGTAGAATGCTTGGAATTGATTATGCCGAAAACATGCAGAAACTGGAACCGGTTTCACATGCGTTCATGGATCGGAAGGTTTGTATGGTGGGTTCGCCGCGTTCACAAATAGCGTTCAGCAAAAAACTATTTGCATATTTGCTGGAACCGGCTGTTCTGGCAGAACTTCCGGTCGAGTGTGCCGAAGCGGTTTGCCGATATGTGCCCTGGACACGTGAACTGAAAGGAATGACGACAGAATTCAAGAATGAAAAGATAGAACTCTTGCCGTTTATAATCAGGAACAAGGAAGCGTTTGTTATAAAGCCATGTGTGTCAAAGTGCGGAGCGGGAATATACCAGGGCCGTTATACAGAAAAGGAGGAGTGGGAAGCAGCGGTTACCAGAGGGATTTCCATGGATTATATAGTCCAGGAGTTCATAGAACTGCCGACAGCGGAATTTCCGCGGTTTACCGTCAAGAAGGCGACTGAAACGCGGTATGTTCATATAGGAGAATATGTATTTGGCGGGAAATTCAGCGGATTTTTAGGACGCACCTGCGGGCATCCCCTTATGAATCTGAGACACGGAGAACGGCTGTTAGGTATTATGCATCATCAGGCTTAGTGCGGTACATACTGATATAGAAATACTTATACTGGAACATTTTATACAATTTCTTGAAAAAGAAAGGCAATTAGTGTATTATTTCTATAGATGATAACTGTTTAACGCAACATTGATACGGTAATGTATTTGGATATTGGCTTACTTCTTCTTATTTGTATTTTTGGCTTGATTGGATTTGCCAAGGGACTTTTGTCTCAGATTATATGGCTTGTTTCAATCTGCAGCGCGTTTATCGGCGCGTTTTTTCTGTATCAGCCAGTGGCTGAATTTGTATACAAGTGGCTGACCAGTAATTTCCCCCGTTTCAGCATAACGTTTCTGATAGTTCAGTTTGCTTCATTTGTCATAGTGCAGGTGTTAATATATTTTACCCTTGCTTCGATTCTTGAATACATTAAGCGCAGGATACTAAATATGCTTTCGTTGACAATGAGTGACAGGATGTTTGGCCTAATCGGCGGATTCGCTTTTGGTGTCGCTCTGGTATTATTTCTGGTGATCGGCATCAGCTGGACAAAACTTGTCGTTCGCAGACGGGCATCCGAGGAAGGCTATGTCAGATACCTGGAACTTCTGGACAGTTCCCAAGTCTATACCGGCGGTATGGCGGTTGTCGGCTGGATTGAAATGCAGTGGCCCCCGCTATCCCGAATTATACCGGAGGAAGACCGGCAAACCAGGGAACATGATGGAAATGAAGAACTTCCGCCGGAACCTGCGTCATGAAAACAATGGATATTAGCCAATAATGGGAGAAACTAAAATACATACCCTTGTTATTATGGGTGGATGGAGCCATGAACGCGAGGTTTCTTTGCGGTCGGGAACAACCGTATATCATACGCTGAACGAAGACAGCTATACACGACGGTGTCTTCAGATTATGCCAGACCGCACCGTAAAGCTTTTGTCGCCGGAAACGGATCCGGACGAGAATGCCTGGGATAGCGCTGTTCAGGTTTCGTTTCTTCACGCGTTTTCAATACTGGCAGCATGGCCGTGCGATGCCGTTGTTCTGGCTCTTCACGGAGAAGGTGGGGAAGACGGTGTAATCCAGGGATTTTTAGAGACGCTTGGCATCCCGTATTCACATAGTGATGTGCGTGGTTCAGCTGCAGCAATGGATAAGGAATTCAGCAAATATATCTATCAGGCCCATGGCATACCGGTGGCACCATATGTCATGGTAAACCGCGGCGACGATATATCGGCAATCATGGCCCGTGCGAATTTGGGGTGGCCGGTTGTTGCAAAACCGGTCAGTTCCGGCTCCAGTTTTGGTGTGTATGTATTTTGGACAGCTGAGGAAATGGCGCGCCAGACAGATTTATTGTGGGAGTACGAAAACAGATTCATTATCGAACAATACATCAAGGGCCGGGAATTTACATGCGTAGTGCTCGAGAAAGGAGCGATGCAAGCGCCGGAACCGCTGCCCGTAATTGAAATAGTACCGGGCAACAGTCAGTTTTTTGATTATAAGGCGAAATACAGTGACCAGGCGACTAAAGAGATCGTACCAGCGGAGATAGATGATATGCTTACCCGCAGAATACAGGAACTGGCTGTCGCGAGCCATTGCGCCTTGAAATGCCGTTCAGTGACACGCACGGATATGATTGTGTCAGAGGAAGGCGGGATATATGTGCTGGAAACGAACACTATACCGGGTATGACACAGGAATCGCTACTACCGAAAGCCGGACGCGCAGCGGGCATGACATTCAGCGATCTGCTTGACATCATTGTCGGCAACACACAGACATTCTTAAAGGAACGTATAACGAAAAAACCATTGGAACAGAAAATCGGATGTTAGATCTCAAACGTTTAAAAGAGCAGTATGATGACGTGCGTCAAAAGCTTTTGACCAGGCATGCTGATGGACAGGCGTACGAAAAGCTGGATGCTGATTTGGAACACGTGATGATCCTTGAAAAAGAACGGCGGCTGTATATTCAGGAAACAGAAGATATGCAGCAGCAGCGCAATCAACTTTCGCGCGACATTGGATTGATGAAACGCGAAGGCAAGGATACAACAGAACTGCAGCAGAAAGTCCAGGAATTGAAACAGACGCTTGACGAATCCGCCGCAAAGCGAAACGAAGCTGAAAAAGGCATGCAGGCTATCCTGGCCAGGATACCGAATATACCGGACGAGACGGTTCCGATCGGAAAGAGCGAGGAAGACAATTGTGAAATACGTCGCTGGGGAGACCCGCGTGGATTTGAATTTGAACCTAAGCAGCATTTCGAGATCGCGGAATCATTGGGAATACTTGATTTAGAACGGGCAGCGAAACTGTCCGGCGCCCGTTTCAGTTTGTTAAAAGGTCCCGGTGCCCGCCTGGAGCGAGCGTTATGGGAATTTATGCTGGACCAGCAGACCGGCGAAAATGGTTACACCGAATTTGCTACGCCATACATTGTCGGTGCGGAAACGATGTTTGGCAGTGGACAACTGCCGAAATTTGAAGCCGACCTTTTCAAATTACAGCATGAAAAGGATATGTATCTTATTCCCACGTCTGAAGTGACTCTGGTAAACATACACTCCGGTGAAATACTGGAGGAACGGGAACTGCCCAAATTATACACTGCCTTGACACCGTGTTTCAGGAGCGAAGCGGGTTCATACGGAAAGGACACCCGCGGTATAATCCGGGTACACCAGTTTAACAAGGTTGAGATGGTGAATATAACGACACCCGAGACGTCTAACACAGCGTTGGAAACAATGGTAACCAATGCCGAGCGTATTTTACAACTGCTGGAAATACCGTACCGGGTAGTTGTATTGTGCACGTCGGACATGGGTTTTTCGGCGGCAAAGACATATGATATTGAGGTATGGCTGCCGGGACAAAACGGGTATAGGGAAATATCATCCTGTTCTAATTGTACTGATTTCCAAGCCCGCCGCGCCAATATCCGTTATCGGCCGGAAGGCGGAGGAAAGATACAGTATGTTCATACGCTGAACGGATCCGGGTTGGCGGTTGGGAGGACGTGGATTGCAGTGTTGGAAAACTACCAGCAGAAAGACGGTAGTGTCATTATTCCGGAAAAGCTCCGTTCCTATATGGGCGGATGCGAACGGATAACAATCGATGGAATGAAATAAACAACAGTTTACCGGGAGGAACTGCTTAATGGGTGCATTTACGACAATACTGGAAATATTCAACAGCTTGGATATTACAGGCAAAATCATTGTTGTTCTATTGACAGTCATATCGATATATATGTGGGGACTGATAGCGGGCAGGTGGCGCTATTTGAACGTAATAGAGCGGGGGAATCTGCGTATGTTCAAGCGGCTCAAGGAGTTCAAAGCACAATTTCTGCGAGACTACTTACAACTTTTCAGAGATTTTCCCGACAGTTCACGTTTGCCGTTATACCGACTGTATCGGGTAAGCTGTGACTTCATATTTAATAACGATACCATATCCATTAATGATTTTCCGGCGGCTGAAAAACTTATTGACGCCCAACTCGGCGAGCAGGTGAATGAGTTGGAACAAGGCTTGAATTACCTTTCCGTGACGGCAACAATCGCTCCTTTTCTTGGATTGCTTGGAACGGTGTGGGGAATAATGATATCATTCCGGAGAATGACCACGGCTGGTTCAACCACCATCAGTACGGTGGCTCCGGGAATATCAGTGGCACTGGTTACGACTGTTGTGGGGCTTATCGTGGCCATACCGGCCGCGGTAGCGTTTTATTATTTTCGCACCAGGATTAATAAGCAGATAGTTCTGATGGAAAATTTTTCGCGCGAGCTGATAGTCCGGATGCAGAAACTAGCAGAACAGGAACTGAAAGAATGAGTCTTCTGATCAAACGCAGAAATCAATCGGAAGCAAATATCAATGTTACATCCCTGGTAGATGTGACGATGACGGTGTTGATTATTTTCATTTTGATAGCACCGATAATAGAGCAGGGGATCGATGTTGATCTACCAGTTGCGGCCGCGGCCCAGATTGATCAGCCGGATGATTCGGTGACGGTCAGTTTGCAGGAAATATCTGCCAGCGGCCGTAAATTCGGTGTTATTTTTGTTGACCAGCGGGAAATGGACCGGAAACGGCCATATGACGACCTGAAAGACACGCTGTACAGGATGAAGGCTGAAAAGCCTAACATTACGGTGATTGTCCGGGCGGACAAAGATTTCCGGTATGATTATGTAGTACGTTTGCTTGATGTTATACGCGAAGTAGGCATTTCACGATTATCACTGGCAACCCAGGCGGAGTGATGTATCAGCCGCATACATTTATATTTCCATCGATAATACTGCACCTGAGCGTGCTGGGGGCGATTGTTTTGTTGAGCATGAACGCGCCGACACTTAAAGCACCGGCAGAAAAGCAATTCCGGGTAAAGCTGGTACAGACAACGCCGTTGCCCAACCAAGCCCCGGCCATGATACAGCGCGAGAAAGTCCAGCCGCAACCGGAAAAGAAGGTATCGCAGCCGAAAACGGTTGCCAAAGAAGCAGAACCGAAGCCGGAGAAGAAGATAGAAAAGAAACCGGAACCGGTAAAAAAAGAACTGGTAAAGATCGATCCGCCTAAAACCGGAAAAAATATACTCGAGATGCCTTCTCACATCAAGCAGAAGCAGAAAGAATTTCTTGACAAGAGAGAGAAGGAAAGAAAAAAGAAAGAAGCATTGATTACCCGAACGGTTACCGAAACGACTGACACAGAAAAATATGAGCCGGTTAAACGCGAACAAACAATTGGCAAGACAAAATTAAGCACGGAATCGGCGGTGACAGACACAAGTGACAAGTTTAAAAACCTGCAGGAAACGCTTGAAGTGGATCGCAGAAGCATCAGCAGCCGCCTGAAAAGCAGCGTCAGCAATGTTCGGGTCAATAGCAGCGCGAGCGGGGCTGAACAGGACAAGATTGAAGATTTTTTTAAGAACAGCATTCAGACTGCCATTGACAGTTCCTGGATACGTCCCAGTTCCTCTCTGGTGCCGAAGTTTGCGAAATGCATCATAGGATTTCGACTTTCGCGTGAAGGCCGCGCCAGTAATGTCCGGATTATCAGCTCATCCGGTTATAGCGCACTGGATGAATCAGCGAAGTCGGCGATAGCAAACGCGCGGTTTCCCGCTTTTCCTGATGATATCAGACGGGACTATTTAGACGTGGAGGTGCCATTTGAATGTGAACCGGAATCCTGACCCCGAAACAATTAACTGGTCTGACCTTAATCGTTGGCGGCAGAAGTTCCGGAAAACATTGCCGCCGATACATGCCTTACCGATATTGCCATCCCTGGCGTACTGGATGATTCAGCGTATTGAGAATGCTGAAAAAAAGCCGGTTACCGTTCTGGATGTCGGTGCCGGACCACGAAATCTGTTTGAAAAATTGGAGCCGGTCAAAGAAGCAATCATATATAAAAGTCAGGACATCGACCGAAGCCAGTATCAGGATTATTACGATACCGGGGATATTACCGAAACATTTGACATAGTAACAACGTCAGAAGTGATCGAACATCTTGAAACGCGCGAAAAAATATCGTTTGTGGACGAACTGTTCCGGCTGACGAAACCGGGCGGGCACGTTGCCCTGACGACACCCAATGCGAATCATCCAACAATATTCTGGCGTGATTTTACGCATGTAATGCCGATACATTACCTTGATTTGGCGGGAGTACTTGCCCGCGCGGGTTTTACGGATGTGGCAATATACCGTTTAACAAAAATGAGCTTCAGAAAGCGTCTGACGGTATGGTATTATAAACGGCTTTTGAAGCTGCTCCACTGCGATTTTGCCCAGAGTATTCTTGCAATAGCCAAACGCCCAAACGCGTAACTCCGGCAGTCAAGAAAAGCATGGGATAATCAGAAACTGTGATTGGACCGTGTGATGCTCACGTTGTTGATTTTGACGAAGCGGGGTAAGAGCATAGCGGTAGGGCAGCGTTCTCCATACGTGCCGGATGTATTAGTCGCGATCTGTTGGGATGATAACCAGTCAATATTGTTGAAAAGATTGAGAATGCTTTCTGTCAAGCGGACATTATAGGGAATGGCGACCTTGCCGTCTTTTTTCAGCAGAAGGGCGCCGAAACGGGAGCAACCGGTGATAATTCCCTGGGTAGCATTGACAACATTCATATAATGCAGATAGGGAAAATAGAGGATATCACTGGTGCGCGGCATGGTAACAAGATCGGCTAATGACGTGATAGTACTAGTACCGGGAGCAACAGTAATACTCATAGCCGGCACAGAATGAGCAGTTTCTTTTTCACCGAATTCATCAGCGCTGTCGCGATCCCAGAAATATGATTTAAAGACACCGTTCTCAACCAGAGGGAATGGATTGCGTTTTAAGCCATTTGTATCGAAAGCATAAGGAAATGTACTGACACAGGCGGGATCATCAATAATAGTCAGACTATCACGGAACACTTTCTGATGCAGATGCTTATCCTGGAGGAAGGTCATGTTACGCCTGGCGCTTCCACCTGAGAACCCGATCCAGTTACAAACGCCAATGAAATCGGTTAAAGCTTCCCGGCCAAAAACCACGTCATACGAACCAGGGGTTAATTCCACGGGTGAATCGCTAGTGAAATGGGAAAGCAGGATGGAGAGTTCCTCATGCACGGAAGCTGGATTTAAATCGGAAACAGCTGCGGCGGACTGACCTGACGAAATCTCCCATTTGTCAATATTGTGACTTAAAACCAGTGAAATATTGGCATCGGTAGTAGCATGGAACAAGATGATATCAGAGAGTGTATTAGCGGTTGCCTGCCAAACGGCTCCGGAAGAAAACATACCGGAAAGGACAATATGCTCGGATTCAAACCCTTTGACAGCCTGGTTGATATAAGCCAGTTTTTGATCGGGAGAGAGATATAATAAATCCTTGTCAAAATGAAGGTCGTCATCCGGGTGTGCTGGCAAGGGGGTAAGCGTAAGGGTGTAATTTACGGGAGAAGAGTGTCTGGCGCTTTCATCAGCGGCAAGAACTGCCTGTTTCATAGCAGCGAGCTGGCGTGGATGTGTAACCAGGGAATAAGAACCTTTTGCATTGCTCCGATAGGCAACAATAGTCAGGCGCATAATATCTTCGCGGGTATTAAGGGAAATGGCTGAATTGGCAAAGCGCATAAGATGGCTTTGTTCTGTATGAAGCCAGAATTCAGCAGTAATATTTTTTTCCTTAGCGAAGGAAGTTAATTCAGCCAGTACTTGTTTCATTTCAGTTTTCATGGGATATACCTGAATGTTCAATATAACATCGACTATACATAATCATCGGCCGACCGTGACGCCATCGAATCTGCAGACGGGCACACGATGGCCTAAAACCATAGCCTGGCTAGGCAGGCCTTTTCCGCAATTGGGAACCTGAACAAGCTCACATGTTGAATCATTGCCGACGGCACGTAACGCTCGCCAGAAGGGGAGTGTATCACTGCTGTAGGTTGGATTCTTAACAACACCGGTTATCTGACCGTCTTTGACCAGCCAGCCTATTTCACACGCAAAATGAAATTGTTCGCGATTTGAACCGATCGACCATGAACGGTCGCCATCGAGTACTATGCCGTTTTCAGTGGCGGCGATAATATCTTCAAGAGTACCGTCGTTACCCGGGTCAATATTAATATTGGTCATGCGTTCAATCGGGAAGCGGTTGAAATTGCAAGCCCGGTTACAGCCGCCGCTGCCGGAAAATATTTTCCGGCCGGCTTTTGTGTTAGCTTCAATGACGGTCTGCCGGGAAGTAATGGCGTTTTCGAGAATGCCTTTATTAATAAGAACAGTATTCTGGCAGGGGATACCATCATCATCAAAGCCGAAGCTGCCGGGGGAATTAGGCAGCAGAGCGTCGGCCCGCACAGTAAGTTTATCAGAGCCGTACTGTAAAGAGCCGAAATCTTCAAGCCGGACGAACGAGCCACCGGCATATGAAAGTTCATAACCGAGAATCCGGTCCAATTCAAGCGCATGACCGATAACTTCATGAGTTTGAAGGAACATAATACCGGGGAGCAGAATGACCGAGCGGGTATCTTGCGGACATTGTTCCGCGTCAAGCACTTGCATGAGTTCTTCGACAATTCGTTCGGAATGATTTTCAAAGTCGGGTTCATTAACCAGCGATTCCCAGCCGCGAGTGCCGTACCCGCTGGTACGCAAGTCGTGGGAACGTTGTTGAGCCATGCCGTTTTTTTCGACTCCGACAACCTGTATATCGGAAAAAATATCATGAATAGTTTTTTCAATATAGACATCATCGGAATCGATATAGATGATATGCCGGTTGACGGTTCTGATGTTGCACATACGCTGGGCGACACGCGGCTGGTCAAGTTTGTTGTCAATTCGTTTGAGAAAATCGATTTTTTCGTTCAGTGGCACCGAAAAAGGATCTATGCCGCAGGGGGATTCAAAGGAAGCCGTAACAGGAATTCTATCGGCCAATTGCACAGGAAACACGACACGTTTCGCGGCGGTTTGGGCATTCTGGAAAGCATTGTCAAAAAGAGTATCAAGAGCGTCTGTCGATGAAGCGGCGGCAAAACCCCAGGCACCGTCAACGAGCACGCGGACACCGACCCCGGTGGATGTGCTGCGGGAATTAGATTTAAGGTTACCCTGCAGAAACAGAAGATTTTCGGATTCTTCGTTCGGGTAAAAACGGGTATCAACAAAGGATGCACCCTGCTGTTTTATGCGCAGGATATGTTTTTTCAGCACATCGACAACGGTGTTCATAGGTAACCTCATAGCTTAACTATTGCATACGTATAAGATAAGTATAGTACGACATTCGGGAAAAAAAGTCAATATTTCAAGTTGGATGTAGGCATATTGCTCTATCGAGAAAATTTTGGTATACTAATGACCCTTTAGAACAAGACCAATTACTTTGAGCGGAGAGATGGCTGAGTGGTCGAAAGCGGCGGCTTGCTAAGCCGTTGTACGGGTTGCACCGTACCGAGGGTTCGAATCCCTCTCTCTCCGCCACTATTATGTAAATGCTGAACAAAACACCACATAGTAAAGCTCATGTTTTCCTGGATAAATAAAGGCCTGGACTATACACCGCCTCTGAAGCGGGAACTCATGCCGTTCCGTACGTTGGCGATGTACGCGATGCCGCACTGGCTTCCCTATGTCTGCCACATGTTTTTTGTGGGAATGATTGCCAAAATACTGTTGCCGTTCGAAGCTTATCCCCTGGCGGTGCTGGTTACCGCTGTTGTTCTTATCGTATACTGGAAAAAGGGCAGTTATCCTGAATTGACAGTGAAAAACCTTACTCCCGGGGACTGGCTTCTGGCATTGGTAATAGGCGTTGCCGGTATCATACTGTGGATCGCTCCTTATCATTATTTGTATACCGTAATGTTTGCCAGAATTCCGATCTGGGGCAATGATAATATCTATCTCAGCTTTACGTACGGATTTGAATTTCCGGAAGACGCATTCAGGCGCGTGCTGGGAGGTTTTGTAATGATTCCGGATACAATGCCTACTGCTACCTACTCGCCGGGCATACTCAATCAAAGTATTGCACACATAGCTAATATGTTTTTCGGTGATGCCGGCGCGCATACGGAAGTGATTAAAACGATGCTGATCATGTTTAGAATATCAGGCGCGGTATTAACAGTCCCGTTCTTCGAAGAATTTTTTATCCGGTCGGTTGTTGTGCGGTTTGTTACGGATGAATATTACAAGCGCGTGCCGATCGGCTATTTCACTCGTAAAAGCTTTCTGATTGCACTGGGCTTATATGTTGTAGCACATCCCTGGTGGCTGGTCGCGCTGATATGGGGAGGATTGACATTCTGGCTGTATTATTACCGCAAAAACCTGCTGCTGTGTATATTCGCGCATGCGGTATCAAATCTTCTGCTGGCGGCATACGTGCTGTATACCGGGAATTATTATTTGTGGTAATTTCCTGTTACGTGATAAAAAAGAAAGACCGGTATTCATAAAAAAGAAATGCCGGTCTTTTTTTTAGCGATGAAAAACCAGTTTCCGGATTTATTTGTCCTTCTGCGGTTTTTTCAAATTCATTTTCCCGGGAATTATATCCAGCATAATACAGTGAGTTGCCGGAACAAGGCTGAAATCAACGACAGATGCCGGTATCAGAATAGATGTGCCGGGATGGAATTCGACATCTTCAAATAATCCTTCCGGAGATATAATCGTTCCGTGACCTTCGATATTGCACAAGATACGGAAGCGATTGATCGAATATTCGTGTATTGGTTCACGGAAATCATATTTGTAGAGCGAAAAATGATCACAGACCGTTAATTTGTAATGCAGGGAATCAATTTTACTCGGTTTTAACTTGGGGGAGCCGGGATCGCGATAACTGAGTACTTCAATTACGTTATCAGTATGCAATTCGCGCGGCTTGCCATCGTCATCAAGGCGATGAAAGTCATAGGCCCGATAGGTGATATCGGAGTTCTGCTGGATTTCAGCCAGGACAATACCGCTGCCTATGCCATGGATGGTACCGGGAGAAATGAACGTAGAATCACCTTTTTCAACTTCATAGGTATCAACAATAGATTCGAGCTGATCTTTATGGATAGCCTTAATCGCTTTGTCTCGGGTAATGCCGGCTTTAAAGCCGCGCGTGATGCTGGCGCCGGGCATGGCATCGACAACGTACCAGGCTTCGGTTTTGCCGAGGTCATTTTTTTCATGTTTCAAAGCATAGCGGGAATCGGGATGAACCTGCAGTGAAAGAGGTTCTTCGGCATCGATGAATTTCAGCAGGAGCGGAAACCTGTCACGATATTCCTCGACCTGTTCACCGAAGAGTTCCTCGGGGAATTTTTCGCGAAGTTCGGTCAGGCTTAATCCGGCAAATTCACCGAATTCAACAATTGAGGAGGCATCGGGCCGGTCTGAAATCTCCCAGGATTCGCCGATGTTTTCTCCCGGGGGGAGCTGGCGTTTGAAGAGGGGGGCAAAGCGGCGGCCGCCCCACATTTTAGATTGATATATGGGATTGAACGTAAGCGGATAAAAGGTAGTCATTGACAATTACTCCAAATTTTGATACTATTTTAATACTGGCGGGGAATTAGCTCAGCTGGGAGAGCGTCTGGCTGGCAGCCAGAAGGTCACCGGTTCGATCCCGGTATTCTCCACCAAAATTTTATTGTTATTCCAACTGTCGCTTCAACTCTCATCGATACCTAACCTGAATTGCCCATGGTTGTTTATGGGCTTATATTATGATTTAAAACCTGAAAATGGAGCAAATTGTATCATTTCCAACAATAAAAATCAAATAAGCATGAAATATTTTGTTGAACAGTTAAATCTACTAATTGACATTTTATGGTGAAAATCCTATAATACGTCTCCACATTATACGTGAAAAGAAATGCCGAGGTAGCTCAGTTGGTAGAGCAACGGACTGAAAATCCGTGTGTCGTCAGTTCAATTCTGACCCTCGGCACTCTTTATTGGTCAGATTGTTTCCGGCATGATTTCCGCCGAACAGGACGAATCCGGCATATACGCTCCGTGTTGCATATCAATAAAAAACCAA
>CAZCLS010000001.1:11652-22449 GCA_964499565.1 uncultured bacterium | reverse complement strand
GTCTCCTGAAATGGTTACCCGGTAAAAAGAGCATACGTTGATAATGTCACCGTGATTCGCGTTAAATTCCCGGCACAGCCAGAAGCGTTGCTGAATGGGAATTAACAGTCACTAATGGTCCTTTCAAACGGTGCAGGGGCACAGGGGACGCAGTGTCATTTTCAACAAAAACATGCCATGGTTCGGAAGAAGCCGGCAAGGCAACACGACACGGCTCGTGGAGCGGATTAATAATCGCACACGCTTGCCGCCATAAATCATCCAGGCCGGTACAGTCGAACATACAGATAAAGCAGGATTTTTTAATTATATCAAAAGACAAGCGAGAGTCGATATCTTTTTTATGTAAGAGACGGAAAATGGGATGATGGTTTCTAATAGTGATCAGGCCGCGATAGTATTCAAAGAGCCGGAAGTATTCCTGCTTCAGATACCAGCATATTGTATTATAGTCATCGCCTTTATTATAGGTATTGTGCACACCGAATTTTGTCCGAAAAAAATCCTGCCCGATTTGCAGAAAGGGAACACCCTGAGCCAGAATAACCAGGAAAGCTCCCAGGCGGTCCATGGCAAGGATTGATTCGGCGGGCAGTTGTGGAAAGGCGTTGAACGTACTGAGGGACAGTTTGTCGCGGAACGTGCGGTCATCATGACATTCGACATAATTAATGCTTTCCGTGGCATTACCGGTAAACCAGTCAAAGCTGCCCTTCCAACCGCTGATAATATCATCGACCATGCGTCCGTCGGAGACAAAACCAGGAGAAGGATCGAACACACCGCCGCTTATCGCCACGCGATAAGAATCATTGAAACAGCTGAATCCCAGATCTTTCTGAGAGCCTTTGGACGTGATGGCGATAGGTGTGTCGCCGCCGGACCATGGTTCACCGTAAATAAAGATGAACTCTTTAAGAGTGGTAAGGCGGGAGATAATCCGTTTCATAAGTGATAAATCGAGAAGACCCATCAAATCGAACCGGAAGCCATCGACATTATAAGCTGAGACCCAGTATTCCAGAGAATCGAGGATAAATTTTGCTGCCATGGGGCCTTCTGTTCTAAATTCATTGCCGCAACCTGAACCGTTCCAGTACGAGCCATCGGGTTTAACCCGGTAAAAATAATCAGGAACAAGGCCATTAAAGTGGCGAATATGAGAGGGGCCTTCGCTGGTATGGTTGTAAACCACATCCAGTATAATTTTAAAACCGGCCTGGTGCAGGCGGTCGATGGCAGTTTTTAGTTCAGTAACCGCAGTGACGCCATTACCGTCAGAGGCGTAGCTTGGTTCCGGCGCATTGAAATGTTCGGGCATATAGCCCCATTGATATTCGCCTTCTTTCTTGTCAATCATGAACGCGTGGACCGGCATGAGCTGAAGGGTATTGACGCCCAGTTCCTGCAAGTGATCCAGGCCAGTTTTAATTTTATTATTCCGGGTACAGCGGGTACCAGGCTGATGCAAACCGGGAAAACAGCCTTTTTGCCGGATTCCGGAAGAATCGTCACGTGAAAAGTCTCTGATATGCATTTCATAGATAATTGCATCGCCGATCGCGAAAGATGGACCGGCAGAAACAGCGGTGGCATCAAAGGTAATCACACAAGCGAAGTGTTTGCGGTCGATTGCCCTGGCATAGGGATCATAGACAGGCACGGGAACACCGGGATCATGTGCGAGCATAGAATACAGGCGATAATACCAGTGTTCAAAATTTCCGGGCAGAGAGAGAGACCAGAGGCCTTTTCCCTGATATTCCATAGGTATTTTTTGATCAGGACCGGCGCTGCCATATGAAGGCAGAGGCACGGTCTTGCTTAGCACCAGGTCGAGAGAATTCGCAGCCGGTGCCCAAACTCGAAAAGTAGTATTGGAACCGGTATATCTGCACCCGAGCCAATCATCGAAATAAAAGCAGGGATCATCGAAAATGTAGCGGGGCATAGCGGTTACCGCTGATGTATCCAGCAAACCGATGCGGACCAGACCGGTACGGGCCGATTCGGGATCCAGAGGGGATTCCGGGATCACGTTAAAGGATAAAGAATCATCACCATTAGCATCCGCGGTAATAATGCGGGAAACAGGCACGGGAGTACCGTTGGCCGTTAACGAGAGCGTTTCTGGAGAGACCGTGGAGAGAGGCGCGGAAGTATTAAGTGTGATCCATATTTCAGTTGATGAATCGACGAAAGCAGAACGGATGCGGGGAATGCGGGGGGGTTCACTGAAATACAGGTCGCGATCACCCTGAAGAATATAGACTGAGGAAGCAGAGCAGTCGGTGAGAATCCTATCAGGAGTATCTTTGGCAGACCAGTTTTTAAATTTCGGCAAGAAACCCACGGCGGGTCTGTTTTTAAGAACCGCCGCGGGAATAACGAACGTCAGACCGAAATGATTCGTGTCGCACGGAAAGATTTCAACCGGAACCGGTTTGTCACCGGGGGTCCACAGCCAGAGGGACCAACCGGTATAATCATGAGCGTAACGGTAATAGTGGACCGTAAGATCAAGAGTACGTTTCATGAAAACCGCTCGGGTATCTGTTCAACGAATCGGCTGCAGGATAGTTTTACTCGAAGTTATGCCGGTATTCAAAGCAACATTAGTCGTGGCAGGTTGAGGAAGCAGCCAATCTGTCATGATCTGAACGGCTTCCATCACCAGCATATTATTAGTGATAGCCGGTCGGGTAAGTTGTGCATTATCAATAACATCATCAAGATTATTGGTTTGACTGTTCTGGAAGAGATCGGCAATAGAGAGGGCAGACTTTTCGCGATCTTTTTTAATTTTATCTATACTGTTAGTGATATCAATAAAGGCTTTTGAGGATTCCAGACGGGTTTCAGTAATGGACTTGAGATGAGAAACCTGTTCATCCGTCAGAGGAGACCAGCCGTTATCGGATACACCGATCTTTTCACTGCTTGAAAGCATGGAAGAAACCGTGCGAGAGGGAAGCGCATTAGCCTGGTAATGTTCACCGATATCAAAAGCGGAGAATGCCGAAGGGATTTCGATATCGGAAAGAACGCCTTCGTTCTGAGGCGAGCGACCGCTGGCGATATAATATTCCCCGGATGTAATTTTAAGAGCCCCGAGATTTTCGGAGAGAGGAATAACCTGTTGGATGGTTCCTTTACCATAGGTATGGTCGCCGCCGACAATCAGGGCGCGGCGATAATCTTTCAAGGCTCCCGCGACAATTTCGGCACCGCTGGCGGTAGCGCGGCTGGTAGTAATGATGAGAGGTCCGCTGTAATTAATTTCAGGATTAGTATCAGGCAGGACCTTAATGAACCGGTTACGGTCCCGGGCCAGTACAATATTCCCTTTTTTGAGGAAAAGTCCGGCGGTATAAACGGCTTCATCCAGTAAACCGCCGCCATTCCGTTGAAGGTCAAGAATAACGCCGTCGACCTGAGCGGTCTGACAATTTTTCAGCAGGCGGGTGACATCAGACACAGCCGAGCGGGAATATTCGCCGAAAAGCTGTTTACTGTTCGGGTCCAGGTAGAAGGAAGGCAAATCAATCACGGCGATTTTGAATGAATAGACAGAATTGTTGTTTGTGCGTATCGAGTTGACATATTCGAGCCTGGGAGCCTGGTCTTCCAGTTCGACTTTATCTCTAGTCAGAGAGATTTCCTTACGTTCGGTTCCGCTGCCTGCCTTGCGAACGAGTTTGAGTCTGACAACGGAATCTTTTTTGCCGCGGATTTTTTTAACAACATCCCGCAGGTCCATGTCGATAATATCGACAAACTCGCCATCGGAATCCTGAGCGACGGCGATGATTTTATCACCGGGTTTGAGCAGACCGCTTTTTTCGGACGGACCGCCGGGAGTTAACGACTTAATAACGGTAATGCCTTCTTCCTGACCCAGCAAAGCGCCAATACCTTCAAGGGAGAGGGCCATACCGATTTCGAAGTCCTCCATATCATCGGGGGACAGATAAGCGGTATGGGGGTCTAAGGCAAGGCAATAGGCATTGACAAACAGGGTAAACTGTTGTTGCGCGTCAATGTCGGTATAGCGTTTAAGCAGGCGTTCTCTTCGTTTAATTACTTTCTGCACGGCATTTGAGACGGGTTCACCGACCGATACGAGATACGCCACCTGGTATTGGAGGATATCCTCGAGATAGATGCGCGCCTCCTGGGGTGTGGCGCAGAATGAGCGATCTTTGGTGTCGATATCGACAGTACGGTCCATATCCAGAACGAAATTAGTCGATGAGAGATACAGGACGGCATTTGTATATTGTTGATGGACTCGACCCAGGAAGAGGCTGTAGGTATTGGTAACAAAGTTCCAGTCACTGTTTTTGAAGTACAGGGGAAAGAGCGCTTTTCTACCGTAAAACGCTTTGATATCCGGTTCGAGGAAAAACACTTTGACCGAATCGAGCATATTAATGTAATTTGACAACGTTGTCGCGCCGATTTCGGGTGTCAAAGTATTTTTACTGACATGTTTTTGAAGTGCCAGAGCCATCAACTGGGAAATGTGTTTTGATTGTAATCCGTCGGAAACGGTACTGTATGACCTGGCAGCGGTCATGACAGCTATACAGAACAAGGCAAAAGCCAGGGTTAGCAGTTTGTGTTGTTTGATCATGTTGAATATCCTTATAGTCATAATTAACAAAGTAGATATTAGACGGTTAACTTCTTGATTTTATTCTGATCACGTTTTAACATCTGATACGAGCGAATCCGGCCCTGAATATCTTGAATTCCGGCCGGATCGGAAACAAGTCTGAGTTCATCCTTCAATTGCTGTATTTCAATCGTATAGGCATGCACATGGAGCGATTTAATACAATCTTCCAGGATGGTGAGCGCGTTATCGTCCACAGGCGGCACGCTGGTAAGCACGGTTGTAATCAACGAGGCCTCTTCATCCGAAACAGAATTGATAAACATTTCAATGCCGTGCCAGTCTCCATTACGGTAGTGCCGGTACATTTTTTCGATAATTTCATGAGCAAGCGGATGAGTGATATATGACAAATCCAGATTGTTAAGAGCATAGGCAAGGGCTTGGTCATCGCGGCAAATTGTTGCCAGGAAGACATCTTCAGCCGGCTGGGTTTTAACGGGCGCGGGTGAATCGCCGGATGGGCCCCTGGTTTGCCGCGCGGATGGTGCATTGCGAGATCTGAACACACCAAATTCACGTTTGGTCCGTTCGCTGTCAACATTCATAAAACGGGAAAGCTGCTCAAGATATCCTTCCCGGAGCATCTGGCTCTCGAATGTATTCAGAAGGGGAAACACGCGTGTGCATAATGACTGCTGGCCATGTGGTGTGCGAATATCGATTGTACTGGCAAGCCGGTCCAGCAGAAACGGGAAAAAGGGGATGGCGGTATCAAGCAGTTCGCGAAAAGCATCGGCGCCACGGTTGTTAAGGAAAGAATCCGGGTCATCACCACCCTGAAGGGGAGCGATATACACGTCAATATTCTGGGCGACAAGGACGGCAATGCTGCGCAAAGCTGCGTCTTGTCCCGCGTTGTCACCGTCATAAGCAACGATAACTTTTTCGGTAAAGCGGCGCAACAGATGCGCCTGGTCGTCCGTAAGTGCGGTTCCGCACGAAGCGACGGCATAAGTGAAGCGAAACTGGGCCAGCATAATCGCGTCCATGTATCCTTCGCACAAAAGGGCGAAGCCTTTCTGCTGGATAGCGCGTTTTGTGAGATGGATAGGGTAGAGGACTTTGCTTTTGATATAAACGGGCGTTTCAGGAGAATTGAGATATTTGGGCTCGCTGCTATCGAGCGAGCGACCGCCGAAGGCAATAACATTGCCGCTCAAGTCCCAGATCGGGAAAATAAGGCGATGACGGAAACGGTCATACAACGTATTTTTTTCATCATTTCTGACAACAAGACCAGCCAGGAAGATTTCGTCATCGGAAAATCCCTGTGAACGGGCGGCGCGCAGGAGTGCATCCCATTCCTGGGGAGCATAACCGAGGCGGAAGGCGCGAGCTGCCTCATCATGGATATTGCGGGATTTGATATACTCGCGGGCAATGGAACCCTGGTCTGAGGCCAGGCATTTTTCAAAAAATGACTGAGCGAACTGACAAAGAGAATACAAACGCTGTAATTGCTGCCTCCGGCGAGACGCGTAAGCGGCAGCTTCGGAATCACCTGCAAGAGATTCCAAGGGAATGCCGGCCCGGTTTGCGAGGATTTCAACAGCTTCCGGGAAGGAGACGCCATCATAATCCATCATAAAGGAGAAGACGTTGCCGCCTTTACCGCACCCGAAACATTTATAGATTTCCCTGTCGGTAGAAACCATAAAAGAGGGAGTCTTTTCGTTATGAAAAGGGCAGCATGCTTTCAGGCTTTTACCGGATTTCCTGAGAGGTACGTGTTCGCCGACAACGTCGGCGATAGGATTTGCCTGTCGCACCCGGTCGACAAATTGTTGAGAAAACCGTGGCATAATACTACTAGTATATCATATCGGAAGCCGGTCGAGGCGACCGGCTCGGATATCGTTGTGTGTGCGGGATGGAAGATACCCGTTTCGACGGGCATCAGTATCACATATTATCGACAATTGCCTTACCGAATTGCGAGCATGAAAGCAGCGTGGCTCCTTCCATCAGACGTTCGAAATCATACGTGACCGTTTTGTTGATAATAGTTTTTTCCATTCCTGCTATAATAAGTTCGGCCGCTTCTGTCCAGCCCAAGTATTCAAACATCATAACACCCGAAAGAATGACTGAGCCGGGATTTACTTTATCCTGTCCGGCATATTTTGGTGCGGTGCCATGGGTAGCTTCAAAGATAGCATGACCGGTTTCGTAATTGATATTACCGCCCGGCGCGATGCCGATGCCACCGACGCAGGCAGCCAGTTCATCAGAAATATAATCGCCGTTAAGATTGAGGGTGGCGATGACATCGTATTCAGCGGGTCGGGTCAGGATTTGCTGAAGGAAAGCGTCGGCGATAACATCCTTAATGATAATTTCGCGTCCGTCTATCAGAATCCGGGTCCAGGGACCGCCATCGATGAGTTCGCCGTTATATTTTTCGCGGGCGAGGGTATATCCCCAGTCACGGAACGCGCCCTCGGTAAATTTCATGATATTGCCTTTATGGACCAAGGTGACACTCGGGCGATTATGGCTTATGGCGTAGGCGATAGCGGCATCGACCAGGCGGCGAGTACCTTCTTCGCTGACTGGTTTAATACCTATGCCGACGCTATCGGGGAAACGAATTTTCGCATACATTTTCGGGAAGGTGGTTTTGAGGAAATTCTTGATCTGCTCAGTATCGTCGTCACCGTTTTTAAATTCGATGCCGGCGTAGATATCCTCGGAATTTTCGCGAAAAATGACCATATCAACCAGTTCGGGCTTTTTGACAGGACTGGGTACCCCTTTAAAATAGCGAACGGGGCGCAGGCAGACATACAGGTCAAGAATCTGGCGCAGAGCAACATTAAGGCTGCGGATACCGCCGCCGACTGGTGTCGTCAACGGGCCTTTGATACCAACCAAATATTTTGAGAAGGTATCAAGAGTATCCTGGGGAAGCCATTCACCAGTCTGCTTAAAAGCCTTTTCTCCGGCCAGAACTTCCAGCCATTCAATAGAGCGGGTACCGTTGTACGCTTTTTTCACCGCGCCATCGAAAACATACTTAGCAGCCTTCCAAATATCGGGGCCGGTGCCGTCGCCTTCGATATACGGGATGGTTGGGTTAGACGGTACGTTTAATGTTCCCTGTTCGTTTTTAATGATAGTAGCCATAAAGAGTATTGATAGTGTGGGTTATTGGTTACGTGCGCCGCGGCGCGGGAAAACATATCATGTTTTCCGGTTAATACCTGTAATGGTTTGGTTTATAGGGGCCGTCAACGGAGACGCCGATATAATCTGCCTGTTCCTGCGTAAGTTTGGTCAGTTTGACGCCCAGTTTGCCGAGATGCAGACGGGCGACTTCTTCATCCAGTATTTTAGGCAGGGTAGAGACACTGATTTCACGTGGATTAGTCCACAAGTCTATTTGGGCCAAAACCTGGTTGGTAAAGGAATTGGACATTACAAATGACGGATGACCAGTCGCGCAGCCTAAATTGACCAGACGACCTTCAGCCAGGAGGAAGATGGCGTGCCCGTCAGGAAAAGTATATTTATCGACCTGCGGTTTAATCGTGAGTTTAATAATGCCGGGAAAGCGATTAAGTTTATTGACCTGGATTTCATTATCAAAGTGTCCGATGTTGCAGATAATTGCCTGGTCACGCATCTTTTCCATGTGTTCGACTTTGATGATATCGCGATTACCGGTAGAGGTAACGAAGATATTGGTTTCCGGCAAGGCATCCTCGAGGGTAGTAACTTCGAAACCCTCCATGGCAGCCTGCAGGGCGCAAATTGGATCGATTTCAGTGATCAGCACACGGGCGCCGAAACCGCGCATAGACTGGGCGCAGCCTTTTCCGACGTCACCGTAGCCGCACACGCAGACAACTTTGCCGGCGACCATAACATCGGTTGCGCGTTTTATGCCATCGGCGAGAGATTCCCGGCAGCCATACAGATTATCGAACTTCGATTTGGTAACGGAATCATTCACATTAACCGCCGGGAAAAGCAGGGACTTGGTTTCCATCATCTGATACAGGCGATGAACGCCGGTAGTGGTTTCTTCGGAGACACCCCTGATATCGGAGACAATGGTGTGCCAGTACTGAGGATTACGGGTAAGTTGCCGCTTTAGCAAAGCGTTTATGACAGCTAATTCGTAGTTGTCCGTAGGTTCGTCAAGAATAGCCGGATTGTTTTCAGCCTGAAAACCACGGTGGATAAGCAAGGTAGCGTCACCACCGTCATCGACGATAAGGTTTGGTCCCTGGGAATCATCGAAACTGAGAGCTTGGGAGGTGCATTCCCAATATTCCTCGAGCGATTCGCCTTTCCAAGCGAAAACAGGAGTATCGGTTTGAGCAATAGCCGCCGCGGCATGGTCCTGGGTTGAGAAAATATTGCATGAAGCCCAGCGCACGCTGGCACCGAGAGCCTGCAGCGTTTCGATCAGAACCGCGGTCTGGATAGTCATATGGAGAGAACCGGTGATGCGGGCATTTTTCAAAGGCTGCTGCGCGGCATATTTTTCACGAATGGCCATAAGGCCCGGCATTTCCTGTTCGGCAATTTCAATTTCTTTTCTGCCGAAATCAGCGTGAGTCATATCGGCAACTCTACAGGCAAGGCCGGAATAATCCGGGATAGTGATGTCAGTCATAGTATCATCCATACAGTTCAGAGATAGAATAGGGTGTTAGAATAGTTGATCAGGAGGAGTAATAAATTGAGGATCTAGATCTTGAGGTTTTGCCTGTTTGGCTTCGACGGGAGACGGGAGTTCTTCCTGATAAGGATTCCATTGCGCGTTCCAGACATACTCGGGGAAGCCAATCGGTTCATAGGCGCTGGGGCCGGTAAAACCGAGCATCACATAATCAGCCGCGCTGAGTACAAGCCGGCAGGAGCAGAAGAAGACGCCTTCCATAGGTCCGGTAATCAGACCGAAAGCGGGAGACTCATTAACAGCTAAGACCGTACGCCGGGGCAGTTCGAGCCAGGCGGTCAGAAAATTAACCGTTCCGCGCGCCAGGGCGTGGGGAACATTAATAGTTTGAGGATACTGGACCGGCTCGGTTATTTCAACCGGTTCCAGGGCAATCGCATGGCAGGTGAACAGAAGAGACAGCAGTAAACAAAAGCGGGTAACAGTTTTCATGAGCATAACCTTCAGTAAAATTTAATCAAACTGAGTTGAATCGGCAACCCATTTAGCTTCCCAGGGATAATCGGGCAGAATATCCGAATAGGAATAATAACCGGTATAGCCGCCTGAAAGCAGGTCGACCACTCCATAGACGGCACGCATTGCGGTATACGACGCGCCCATAATCGGGCCGAGGAGCGGAGACGAAATCGGCCGGGCAGTCGCTTCATACGAGAGATTGCGTGGTATTTCCAACCAGCAGGTACACAGGTTGACAAAACCACGTCCGAGCCCATACCGCATAGTTTCGCCGAGAGAACGCGCGTCTTCGCGTTTTACGGGAGTATATGTTTCATCCTGGCCTGAAACCAAGCCAGTTGCAAGAAGAACCATAGCAAGAACTATACCTAACATTTTCATAGTCTGTTCTCTTTTTCAGGTTACCGTACTATCATTGTAGAGGTGGTTCGGTATATTGATCTTCGGACAACGGTTCAGACTCAAGCAGGTCGTCGGACCGTATATCGGTATCGGGAAGCGTTTGCGGGACAGTATCGGGGGATAATACCGTTGAAGCCGCGGGTGCTTCGGGATGATACGTCCAATCTTCCTGCCATACAAAATCGGGATATCCCTCGGCCAATTGCACATCACCGAAATAGCCCAGGGAGAGAATATCGCCAAGACCGGCTGTCATACGGCTTAGTGTACCGCCAAGTGCTGCAGGCAGAGAAGTGGCAGCGGCGACATACCATTTTTTCATCGAGAACTCAAAGACGGGTCCGCGCAGCAGCTCGACGGGAGCCATAGTAACATTAGCAAGTCCGCGCCCCAGGCCATATGACATGACCCGGGCGACAGAGGCCGTTTCGGCCGGTCCGCGGTCTTTCATGCCGGCATGAGCGGATGCGGGTGTCATTTCAAGCGCCGGCAGAGTATCCTTCCATTCCGGTTGACCGGAAATCGGAGGTTCGACCCGGTTGTCCTGAACACTGATTTCCAATCC
>CAZCLS010000001.1:0-11552 GCA_964499565.1 uncultured bacterium | reverse complement strand
TGACGTCCCAGGTGAATTCGCTTCCGTACACGAAGGCCTCTAGTGCGAACGGCGCATTAGTAAGAGAGCTCCGTAATTCGGGTGAAATAAAGGCACCCGCCTGCTTCAGATTTTTTCGAGCGCAATCGGAGAAGAAACTTTCAAGAACGAAGCGCGCGGGTATATCGCATCCGCACAAAGCGCCGGAGAAAAGGAGACTTACAATAACCTGTCGCGCCCAAATTCGTATTCGGCTCTCCTGCCAGTTGCGTATAAAGTACAAATCAGTTAAAAACAGTGATGTAATTATATCAAAAGCGAGGTAAAAGCTCAACGGTGTCACAACTGGATAGTATCTCCACGGGCAGGAATCTCAATTCGGGCGTCCGGGCGGCGCTGCCGGGTAGCTTCCGAAAGGCTTGCGAGAGCCTCATCCTCCCCATGGACGAAGACGAAGGTTTTGCAGCGTTCGCCGACATTATCAATGAAGCGCAGAAGGTCATTACGGTCGGCATGACCGCTGTATGTATTGAGCACGACACGTTCAGCGTTCATGGCATACATTTTCCCGAACACTTTGATTTCGGGGGCGCGCTCGACAATACGGCGGCCGAGGGTGTGCTGGGCCTGGTAGCCGACGATTACGACACTGTTGCGGGGGTCTTCAACATTATTTTTGAGGTGATGCAGAATCCGGCCGGCCTCACACATACCGGAGGCGGAGATGATAATCATGGGACGGTTGTCTTCATTCAGCGCTTTTGACTCTTCGGTACTGCGGGTACAGGTGACATATTGCTTATAAAACTTGCCATGATTCTTTTCGATAAGCGCAATGGTTTCCTTGTCATACAATTCCATATGATTGAGATAGACATCGTTGACGTGACAGGCCAGCGGGCTGTCCAGGTAAATCGGCAGGCGGGGTATGCGTTCATCGGAATACATTTCTATTAACGTGCGAATTACCTCTTGGGAGCGCGAGAGGGCAAAGGAAGGGATCAGGATTTTACCGCCGCGCTTAAAGGTTCTGGTGATAACACCCGCGAGCAGGTCTTCGGTTTGCAGAATATCGCGATGATATCGGCTGCCATAGGTGCTTTCGATAACGAGGGCGTCGATATCAGTCAACTGTTCAGGATCGCGAATAATCGGCTGATTACGCCGTCCAAGGTCGAACGCGTAACCGAGTTTAAAGGTTCGGCCGTTTTCAGAGATTTCAAAAATATGCAGGCTGGCGCCGAGAATATGCCCGGCATCATAGGAGGTAACGGTGATATCAGGAGTGAGTTGAATCCTATCGTGATAGGAGCAGCCTTTAATAAGGGTCAGGGTTTGGTTGACATCTTCTTCAGAGTACAGCGGTTCGATGGGGGGTTCATCATTACGTTCACGTTTGCGGTTGATATACTCGGCGTCAAGGGCCTGGATATGAGCGGAGTCTTTAAGCATATACTCGCATAAGTCCTTGGTGGCGTGTTGCGTATAAATAGGGCCTTTATATCCAGTCTTTATGAGAGTAGGCAGGTTGCCGCAATGGTCGATATGGGCATGAGACAGGACGACAGCGTCAAGTTTTTCGATCTGGTTAAAGACTGTCAGATTTTTTTCGCGGGCTTCTTTACGATGGCCCTGGAACATGCCGGCATCGCGCAATATGGCGCTTTGGTCTGTCATAATGACATGGGTAGAACCGGTAACTTCCTGTACGCCTCCTAAAAAGTGAATTTTCATTGGTACATCTGGTGGTGGTTATATGTCTAAAAAGTGAAAAAATTGCATCAGTCTTCAATCCTGGTTATGCAAGCGCCTACTTCGTTCAAGCGTACATCGATGTTTTCATAGCCGCGGTCGATCATAAAAATATTATCAATGACACTGGTTCCGTTAGCGCACAAGGCGGCAATCAGCAGGGCCACACCGGCGCGGATGTCGGGGCTGGTCAAATAATCGGCAGAGAGCTGAGCCGGACCGGTTACGAGTGCGCGGTGGGGATCACACAGAACAATACGGGCGCCCATACCAACGAGCCGGTCGGTAAAAAAGAGGCGGCTTTCGAACATTTTTTCATGAATAAGGACCGTTCCATCACATTGGGTGGCGGTTACGAGCAGGATACTGAGAATATCGGCGGGAATACCGGGCCAGGGTGCGCTTTCGATTTTAGGAATTGCGCCGCGGAAGTCGCTGGTAATTATACGGGATTGTTTAGATGGAATGAAAATATCATTATCCTGCTGTTCCACGGTAATACCTAAGCGGGCATACGCTTTGAGAATAACTCGCAAGGCATTTGACGCGACATTAGCGATGGTCAGGGAACTATGGGTAGCGGCGGCAAGACCGATAAAGCTGCCGACTTCAATATAATCGGGGTCGATTGTATGGTCGGCGCCGTTCAGTTCAGTTACGCCGTGAATCGTAAGGCGATTACTGCCGATTCCTTCAATCTGCGCGCCTAGTTGGGACAGGAATGAACAGAGTTGTTGGACATGCGGTTCGCAGGCGGCGTTATAAATAGTAGTAGTGCCAGCAGCGCAGACCGCCGCCATGATGATATTTTCGGTGCCGGTCACACTGGCTTCATCGAGCAGAATATCAGCGGCCTGCAAGCCGTTTTTGCAGATCAGGAGATAGCTGGTTTCTTCTTCATACACATCCACGCCCATTTGCTGGAGAGCCAGGAAATGTGTATCGATGCGGCGTTTGCCGATTTTATCGCCGCCCGGCACGGGAATTTTAACTTTACCGCAGCGGGCAAGCAGCGGAGCCGCGAGCGTAATAGTAGCGCGAAGTTTTCTGAACTGTCCAGGGTCAAGGTCTTCGGAGGAAATATCCGCGGCATGAATGGACCAGGTATGGGGGTCGGCGGAATCGAATGAAACGGCAGCACCGATACTTCTGAGAATATCAGCCATAACGAGCACATCACCGATCAAGGGCATGTTATGCAGGGTGACCGGCTGGGTAGTCAGCAGGCAGGCGGAAAGGATAGGCAGCGCTTCGTTTTTATTGCCGGAAGTGCGCAGTACGCCGGAAAGAGTCTGGCCGCCTTCCACTCTGAATTTTTCGTTAATTTTCATAGAGCAGGTGTTGTTTTGTTGCCGCTAATGATTACAGTTCTTCAAAAATGGCAGAGCCTATTCTGAGCATAGTGCTGCCTTCTTCAATCGCAATACGATAGTCATTACTCATACCCATAGACAGGATTGTGAAGTGATCGGCGCCCAAACCGGCTGAAAGAGAATTTTTCAGATTGAGAAGACCGCCGAACGTTTTCCTCAGCATCGTTTGGTCGTCTGTGTAGGGTGCCATGGTCATAAGACCGGTCAGCCGCAGGTGTGGAAGAGAAAGCACTTCGCGAACCAGGTTGGGCGTATCAGCGGGAGAAATGCCGTATTTCTGTTTTTCCCCGCTGACATTCACTTCAATCATAACCGCCATAATTTTGCTGATAGAATCACAGCGTGCGTTTATTTCGCGGGCAAGTTTAACCGAATCAAGTGATTGAATGCAATTAAACAGTTCAACGGCATCACGGACCTTGCGGGTTTGGAGATGACCTATCATATGCAGGCTGACATGAGGGAACTCCTTAAGCAGGCCGCGGTCTAAAAATTTTGTCCGGGCTTCTTCAACACGGTTTTCACCAAGGACAGCAGCGCCGGCAGCGATAACCTTGCGAATATCATCCGGCGACCGTGTTTTCGTTACCGCGACGACTTGAACAGGTTGGCTGGTACAAGCAGCAATAACCGTCTGGATTTTATGCCAATTTTCCGCAATGCTCATAACATATACATATACTTTCCGGCAGCAATAGCACCGTCTATAAAGAATCTATACCTTAGGCAAAACATTATTGTAGCAAAAAAGACTGTTCTGTGCTACCATAGGGCTTTTTAATGACAGTGAAATTCGGTATAATACTGCAATGGAGAAAAACAACGTATGAAAACTATACTATCAAATACCAGCGTAAATGTTCTTAGTATACTACTCTGTTTATGTGTGGCAGGTTGCAGTCCGGTCAAGCCGGTGGCTTCCGGGGGAATTGAAGGATATGCCAAGTGGTGTCTGGAAACCGGCATGGTTCCGGTCGGTATCGATGAATATATTGTTCATGATTATAATTTGATGACAGTCCGGGGATTATTTATATTCGACGTGGAAGCGGAAAGTCCGGCTGATGCTGCCGGGATACATGAGCAGGATGTTTTAGTCCAGGTTGGGAATGGTACGATAACCGATAAGGAATCGTTTGTGCAGGGATTCGAGCAAGCATATGCTACCAGTAAATATATTCCCGTTGTTGTACAGCGCGGCGCAACACTATTGAAACTCACCGTGCGTGTCCGTTAAATTCAGATAAAGGCATGAGCCGGATATAACGACAAACCGCCGGGATATGTCCGGCGGTTTGTATAATACTATTCAGTGATATTCAGATTATTCTGCCGGAATATTTTGAGCTGTGCGTTTGCGCAGCCGCTCCTGAACTGGTGTCGCTTCGGTCTCGCCATACCAGGAGCCAAATCTGCATTGGACTTTATGCATCAGATTGCTGCCGTTCTTCATTCCAGTCTGTTGCTCCGCAGCATACCGGTGACGGAACCACAGGCGAACCATGCCATTTGTGCTGCCGCTCATGATTACTTTTCCGCCGGTTTCGGGATCGCTGCATACCGCAGTGCGTCTACGGATTCGCAGAACGGGCGCGTTGCTGCAGACGGCTGTTGGACCAAGGTGCAATGACATACGGGCCTGATGCTGATTTTCCCAGCAGTTGCTGAGGCACATGCTGCCGGTAATATGGATCTGGTTACGGAGGCGCGAGCGGATTCTGATTTGAGCATTCAGACAGGCATTTGTGCACGTCGCATTTGTGCAAGGGCCGGGACCATTGCCGTATGAGGTGAGAATATCTGTGCCAGGATTTTGATCATCTTTTTTCCCCTGCCCGTTATCGTTTTGGCCGGGATGATCACCCATAACGCGAGTACAGGTAGTTTCACCACTGCAGTTTGTACGGTCTTCGATTCTGTCGCGGTCACATTTCTGTATTCCGCCGCGTTTCTGCATGTCGGCATTCAGATACGCTGTAGTCAGCAGCAACAGCATCAGGGACAGCGAGAGAGGTTTAGTCATTGTTTTCATTTGTTATACTCCAGGTTATTGTTAATAGAAACGAGTTCCTGTTTCAGCTGTAACAATAACTATGCCACACATAAAATATAATTGTAAGGCACTGGTAATGAATGGAATAAATATCACAATTAATGAGTATATGACCAATACTGTCAACTATTACAACAAAAATCGTCAGGTATGAATGCTCAAAAAAAGGCCGGGAGGGAAATCCCGGTCTGGAAAGTGCTAAAGCAAGAAAACTACTGTAACTGTTTAATCAGTTCGGGAATGATCTCAAACAAATCACCATGCAGGGCATACGTAGCGATTTTCATCATCGGCGCGTCTTTGTCCTTATTGATAGCGATGATGATATCAGCCGACTGCATACCGACCAGGTGCTGAATCTGACCGGAGATGCCGCAGGCGATATAAATGGTGGGATTGACGGTTTTCCCGGTCTGGCCGACCTGATGGGAATAGGGAATCCAGCCTTCATCAACCGCGGCGCGGCTGGCGCCGACGGCACCGTTCAAGCATTTAGCTAATTCTTCGAGGATACCGAAATTCTGCGGGCCTTTCATGCCGCGGCCGCCGCTTATAATATAGTTTGCTTCTGTGATATTGACCGTTTCCTCCACATTCTCGATAACGCTGAGAACCTTACTCAGCGAGAACGCGTCACCGGGATTCATCGGTTCGGTAATCACTTCACCGGTTCTGGCCGGGTCGGGCTGGGCTTCGGGAAAAACTTTATGGCGCACGGTAGACATCTGGGGCCGGTGATTGGGGCACAGGATTCTAGCCATGATATTACCGCCGAAGGCGGGACGTGTCTGAACCAGCAGGCCTTTTTCAGTATCGATATGAAGCCCGGTGCAATCAGCAGTCAAGCCGGTTTTTAACTGCACCGCGACACGCGGGATAAGAGCGCGGCCGATAGTAGTGGCACCACACAGAACAATTTCAGGTTTGTATTTGGTGCACAACCTGGTAAGGATATTTGAATAGGAACCGTCTTCAAAATGTTCCAGGCAGTCGTCTTGAACAATAATCACTTTATCAGCGCCGCGGGCGATCAAATCCGGGGCTTGCGCGGTGATGTTTTTGCCCAGGAGTACAGCCCAGACCTGCTGTTGACGGACATCAGCAAGTTCCCGTGCTCTTCCGAGCAATTCATACACAACGCCCTGGATAATGTTGTTTTTCTGCTCAGCAAAAACCCAGATGTTGCGATGCTGGTCGAGATTCACATGATTCTGGGCCTTCTTTTCACGGATAAGCTCAATGGCGCTGAACGGACAAACACCCTGTTTGGCACAGGCGCCGCATAACGTGCAGGCCACCTCGTCCACCCGGGCGATGTTATCAACAATAGTGAGTGCATTGAACGGGCAGCGTTCGAGACAAACGCCGCATCCGGTACATTTTTCGGAATCAATGATAAGTGGCATAGCAGTACAGTCAGTTGGTGAAATATTCGCAGGTTACACTGTGGGTTCCATGCGAATTATAATAATTTCTGTTCTTTCAGTTCCGCGATCAACTGGGCGGCTACATGAGCCGGTTCGCCTTCGAAACATTTACCGCCTTCACGCGGCGGTGGAGTAAAAATTTCAACCACCATGGTAGGTGAGCCTTCCAAACCGATAGCATCTTCTTTAGCGCCGATATCTTTCGCGCCCCAGCAAGGAATTTCGGCTTTTTTGGCTGCCATCTTACCTTTCAGGCTTGCAATACGCGGTTCATTGATTTCCTTGACGACCGTCAGCATAACAGGCAGCTTGGCTTCAACCACGTCATACCCTTCTTCGGTCATGCGCTCAGCTCTGATGGTAGCATCGCCAATATCCTCGATTTTGCGCACATACGTAATTTGGGGCAGGCCGAGATGAACCGCAATGCCGGGGCCGACCTGGGCCGTATCGCCGTCAATTGCCTGTTTTCCGCATATGATAATGTCGTATGAGTTTATTTTCCTGATTGCCTGGGACAACGAGTATGACGTCGCCAACGTATCCGAACCGGCGAAGGCGCGGTCTGAGATCAGGACAGCATCATCAGCGCCCAGGCTGATAGCTTCACGCAAGGCCTTTTCCGCCTGGGGCGGACCCATGGACAAAACGGTAACGTTTCCGCCAAAGCGTTCTTTCAGGCGTACGCCTTCTTCGAGCGCGTAGCAGTCAAAGGGATTGATGATTGATTCAACGCCTTCGCGCACGAGGGTTTTAGTATCAGGATCGATCCGGACTTCATTTGTGTCGGGAACCTGTTTAATACATACAATGATGTTCATCTCTGTATCTTCAATGGTGAAGTTAGAAAATGCGAGTGCGGACACATCTGTTGCCCGCACGCGCATTGGTTTTTAAGTCGTGACAGTAGTTATTTACGGCTTGCAGATTCTTTGATGAGCTGATGGCCGATTACATCGCGCTGGATTTGGTTTGTACCTTCATAAATCTGAGTAATCTTGGCGTCCCGCATGCGTTTTTCCATGGGATACTCTTTCATGTATCCATAGCCGCCTAAAACCTGCACGGCGTCAGTAGAAACTTTCATAGCCATGTCAGACGCGTAGCATTTGGCAATCGCTGATTCTTTGGAGCACTTGGTGTCTCCGGCGTCTATGGACCGAGCTACGGCGTAAACCATCGCGCGCGACGTTTCGACACTGATAGACATGTCAGCCAGAAGGAAGCGCAAGCCCTGGTTGGAAATAATCGGTTTGCCGAACTGTTCACGCTGCCGGGCATAGGCGACGGCTTCGTCCAGAGCGCCGGCACCGATCCCGAGCGCCTGAGCGGCGACACCGGGGCGTGACATATCGAACGTTTTCATAGCGACCATAAAGCCCTGTCCTTCTTTGCCGAGAACAGCAGAGACGGGAACTTTGCAATCTTCAAATACGAGTTCATAGGTGCTGGAGGCGCGGATACCCATCTTGTCTTCTTTCTTGCCGAATGAAAAGCCCGGGGTGCCTTTTTCAATAATAAACGCGGTAGCGCCGCGGGCGCCGCGGGCTTTGTTGGTCATCGCCACAACCGTGTATGTCTGGGCGACTTCACCGTTCGTGATCCACTGTTTGGTTCCGTTCAGGATAAAATAGTCGCCTTCGCGCCGCGCGGTTGTCTGAATGCTGCCCGCGTCGGATCCGGCACAGGCTTCGGTCAGGGCGAACGCCGCGACATGCTCGCCGGCGGCGATGGGGGGGAGATATTTCTTTTTCTGTTCTTCGGTACCGAACATGATAATAGGAATAGTACCGAGCGCCGTGGCAGCCAGGCAGAGGGAAATACCGCCGCAGGCCTTACTCAACTCTTCCACAGCGATCACCAGGTTCATAATACCGGAGTTGCCATCCGCGACCATACCGCCGTATTCTTCGGGGATATAGGTGCCGCACAATCCGGAATCGGCGATAATTTTCTGAATTTCCCAGGGAAACTCATTTTTTTCATCATATTCAAGAGCCACGGGCTTGATTTTTTTTACAGCAATTTCCCGGGCGGTATCCCGTATCATTTCCTGTTCTTCAGTAAGAAAGTAGTTCATAAATCCTGCATCGTTAAGGTGAATGGAAGTATATAATCATTCAAAAAAAGCAAAACCACCTTTAATATGAAATACAATATTTTAAGGCTACGTATTATATCAAAAGACACATAAAAGGTCAAATATTCTAGTCAGACAATTTTCCGGCAGGGAATCACATGGATGCTGCCCAGAAGGGGATCGCTGAAATCCAGACCGGATTTTTTCAGCAGGTTCAGCATATCGCCAATGGTATCATCTGAGGGGATAGAGGCTATAACCAACCGGCAGTAATCTGCACCGGCTCCCAACTCGCGTTTAAAGCCGGCGAAAATCGGGATATCGTGAGCGATAATCTGGCGCATGTTTGTGGCGTTCAAGACAATGGCATCATGAATACCCGTGGCAGTCAGGACAGTCAACACGTCTTCAATATAGCCTTCTTTTCGTAAGAGGATGCACAGTAATTCCATATTAATACTCCGCTTTGCCTTCTTCACCGGCTTTTTCTATTGCAAACCGAGTGAGTAACGGCCCGATTATTTCAGTAAATATAGTAGTAAACAGAAGCAGATTAACAATCAGTTCACTAAACTCGAAACCGTGGATTGTGAAACCGGAATTGCCGAATTCGCGCCGGACAATAACGGCCAGAGCAATAGCGACCCCGACCTGGGATACAAGACCGAAACCGATGTATTTTTTTAGAACAGGGGGAGCTTTGGCGATAAAGCTGCCCAGGGCGGCTCCGGACATTTTACCGGTGACGCGGCTCAGGGTATATATAACGGCCAATCCCATGAGAAACATGGATGAGACGCATGTGCCGAGTTGTAATTGGGCGCCGGCCAGAACAAAAAACGCGGTATAGACCGGGGGAGTCAGCTGATCCAGAGCAATTAAAATACGGGACGGTGACGAGCGCAGGAAATTAGCCACGATAAAGCCGAAAGCCATGTTGCTGAGTAGTTCGGAAAAATTGAACTGGGTAGCAATACCGTCACACAGGATAATACCGCCGCACATAAGGATCAGCAGTTCAGCCTGATTACGGACCTGGCGGATAAAGGGGATCAGGAGCAGTCCGAGGGCGGAACCGATAGCAACGCCGCCCAGGATATGCAGGACCGGGGACAGGATCGCGCTGTTAAAAGAGAAAGATGAAGCGGTTCCCAACGCGCTGCGGGCAAACGCGGCGGCGAAGGCATAGATCATAAGAGCAATAGCATCATCAATACCGACGACAGCAAGCAGGGTAGTAGTCAAAGGACCTTTCGCGCGCATCTGGCGTATGGTCAAAACGGTCGCTGCGGGAGCAGTGGCCGAGGCAAGAGCGCCCAGGATGAGAGCCAGCGGCAAACTACCGGTCCAAGCCCAGGTAGCAAGCCAGACCAGCAGGAACGCAACGCCGGTTTCGCACAGAACGATAGCCAGGATACTGGCGCCGATCTGTTTGAGTTTTGCATATTCCAATTCCGCCCCGATCACGAATGCCACGAATCCTAAGGCGAAATCATTGACGATATCAAATTGGACGAGGGCATCCCGGCGGTTGAAAAGAGTAGCGCCGAGGAGAATCCCGGCGATGACGAAGCCGGTGACATTCGGCATCTTAACCAGGTTGAGCAGTTTACCGAAGGCAAAACCGGCACACAGAGCTATGCCGAGAATCAGGAGAGGATTGCTGAGAATAGCTTCAATCATGCTCAGGCATCCCGGGCGAGCAGGTTGTATATATCGGTTGGAAGATCAGCGGTCATGATGGCATCGTAGAAAGTGCGGTCTTTCAGCCTGACGGTGATACGGGCTAACAGTTTCAGATATTCAGACCTGGAAATTTCGGGGGCGATAATCATGAAAATCAAATGAACCGGTTTGCCGTCCAAGGCATCGTATTCAATCCCGGTTTTGCTTCGGCCTAAGGCAATCACAAAATCAGTTATGCCATCCAGCCGTGTATGCGGAACGGCAATACCGATGCCGATTCCGGTGCTCATAAGAGCTTCGCGCTCAATGATGCGCTGCAGTAAAAGATCTGCATCGGGAATGGCTGAAAAGCGCGCGATCAGACATGTCAGTGTCAGTAAAGCGTCGGATTTTTGTACTGTATCAAGGTCGACAATCCGCTCTGGTGTCAAAAGGTCGGCAATAGGTTTCATAGATATGTATCAAGAGTTGTTTATAAAAATTCACTATATAAGTGATACGCTTTTCAGACTGAAATGTCAAGCTGTTCTTCATGTTCCATAGAGATCCTTATCAGAGGGTTAATCAGAAAACCGGTGTACATTATGAGAAGTAAATGACCATTCAGGCGTTTTCAGAATGCTGCCAAACGCCAAAGGGTACCATGGTGATATTTTTTCGGACAGGGGATTCTTCAAAACATGCATGTCCTGAGCCGGCATATAACTTTTTTTGAGAAAATAAATATTCTGCCCGCAGCCGTATGACCGCGTCGGCGCACTGCTGAAGGTCGCGTTTGCCGGTATCGATGTCGATCACACGATAATGAGCCGATTGATCATGCTTTTTCCTGGCAGAATGCAGGTAGACTGGAGTACCTGCTTGTTTCAAAGGCAAACCTCTCAGCCATGCGGTAAACGTGTTGGTCGAGGCTGGTATTCTTTCAAATCCCTTCGGCGGAGCTATACAGGACGCTATACTGGTTGCGGGATCATAGGATGAAAGCCATGGAGATGCCGTCGGGAACTTCATCTGCGCTCCAGAGGATGTCGGTGTACAGAATGCCGATAACAGCCGCAATACTATATATGATAGAGACAGGGTTCATGACTGTATCCTTTTGTTCAAAACTCCATTACTATCGCTGTTGGATTACCGCATCCGACTCACACCGATTTTCGGACACATATCATTGAGAGAACATTCGCTGCACTTGGGAGAAG